>JAZQUJ010000020.1:0-13361 GCA_045631245.1 Bianqueaceae bacterium | reverse complement strand
ATCAGGTCTTGTCTTCCTAAGACCGCTTGGCCTCCGACTTCTAAGGGAAGCGTCTTGGTCGTCGTGTTTTTGAAAGGATACGACATGAGAGAGATCAGCGTATTTGACGTAATTGGCCCGAATATGATCGGCCCTTCCAGTTCCCATACTGCCGGTGCCCTGCGCATTGCTTTAATGGCAAAGAAGATGACCAAGGCACCCATTAAAAAAGTACGTTTCATTTTATATGGTTCCTTTGCCCAAACCTATCGAGGCCATGGTACCGACCGTGCGCTGCTGGGCGGCATCCTGGGCTTTGACGCCGAGGATAAACGAATTCGCGATTCCTATAAGCTGGCTACCGAAGCCGGCATTGATTATAAATTTGATATTAACACCACCAACCGTGATGTGCATCCTAACACCGTGGAGATCCTGATCGACGACGCTGAAGGCGGACATACTGAGATCATGGGTGAATCCATCGGCGGCGGCAATGCGCTGCTGCGCCGTATCAACGGCATCGAGATCAGCATTACCGGTAACTATCAGACTCTGATCATCATGCAGAAGGACGAGCCCGGTGTGGCAGCCCATGTGACCAAGTGCCTGTTTGAAGAGGGCATTAACATTGCCTTCCTGAATGTATACCGTGAAAACAAGGGCGAGATCGCCTTTACCGTGGTGGAAGTGGACAATGAACTGACTCCCGCTTTGGTGGAAAAGGTTCAGCAGTTCCCTGCAATTTTGCAGGTGAATACGATCCAGCTGTAAGGAGGTGCCCGGAATGCTTAATTTTACAAGTGGAAGAGAACTTCTTGAACTCTGCAGTCAGCACGATTGTACCATCTCCCGCGCTATGATCGATCGTGAGGTGCGTTATTTTGGCAGCGATGAAGAGTCCATTAAAGCCCGGATGCGTCACTCCTGGGATATTATGAAGGATGCGGTTTTGGAAGGCCAGACCAAGGATATCCGTTCCATGGGCGGCCTGATCGGTGGCGAGGCGAAGAAGATCGCGGCTCACCGTGAGCAGGCACATCCTTTGTGTGGTATTATGATTTCCAAGGCCATGTCCTATGCCATGGGTGTTTTGGAAGTGAATGCTTCCATGGGTCTGATCGTGGCAGCACCCACAGCGGGCAGCTCCGGTGTGATCCCCGGTGTGTTCTGCGCCCTTCAGGAGGCCGTTGGTTTTTCTGACGATGAAATGGTGGATGCCCTGTTTAATGCCGGTGCCGTTGGCTACCTGATTACCCATAATGCTACTGTAGCCGGTGCGGAAGGTGGCTGTCAGGCGGAGATCGGTGCGGCTGCTGCTATGGCGGCATCTGCGGCTGTTCAGCTGATGGGTGGTACGCCCAAGCAGTGTCTGGATGCGGCTAGTTCTGTAATCGGAACCATGCTGGGTCTGGTTTGTGACCCGATCGGCGGCCTGGTGGAAGCTCCCTGTCAGAAACGTAATGCGGTGGGTGTTTCCAATGCTTTGGTTTGCGCCGAAATGACACTGAGCGGTGTGGGTAATCTGATTCCCTTCGATGAAATGGTGGAGGCTATGTATAAAGTAGGTCGAAGCCTTCCTTATGAGCTGCGCGAGACCGCACTGGGCGGTGTGGCAGCGACTCCCACAGCCTGCGAGCTGTGTGGAAAATGTTCATAAATCGCTGCGCGATTTATGAATATTAGTAAGTTGTTGTCGTAAGCAATAACTTATGGTTATATGATTTCATGAACAGTCTGCAGGGCTGCCGAAGGATTTCGGCAGCCCTTTTGATTATGTTGCTTTGTCAGTGGTTTCCTGAATTTGCACTGTACATCACTGATAAAAGAGATTGTTCTATCAGTGGTTTCTTGAATTTGCGCTGCAAGCCACTGATAGACATGGTTATTTTGTCAGTGATATTTGGCTTTGACTTCAATATTACGGGTGGTTTTGTGTGGATAAGTGTAAAATTAGATGGTAAAACAAGGATTTCTAGAAAAGTTACCCATGATTCGAGTTAGTAGATGAAGTATAACACAACTACTTTAACCGCTATCTATTTCGTGTGAATGAAAACCACTGATAGAATCTAAGTGGCGTAGTAGTGGTTTTATTCTATTTTAAGAAAATACACTGACATATATCAGTGATGATGGAAGGTACTTTCAAAAAGCACGTATAAAAGAGATAGGTGAAAAGGGCCCCCGGGAATTCCTGAAGGCCTCTTTGATTATAACTTGATTCTATATCAGTCATCGATCTCCCAACTGAGGATCTTGCCAGAGTGACCATCGATCTCGAATTCGTATTCGGTGTAGTTTGAGTCATAGAACTCAACCTCGTAAATCTGACGTCTATTATCATGGTCCAGTGTTACCTTTACAAAAGTAGCACCAGAATCGGTAAGAGCAGCGTGGGTAAGAGCCAGATCTTTGGCTTTGATTTCGTCGATCAGTTGTGGGTGGGTTTCCTGGGAAGAATTCTTTTTAGAATCTTTTTTGGTTTCTTTCTGCGATTGTGGCAGCTTTAACGGTTTCAGTGGAAGTGAGAGCCGGATTAGTCTGTTGGTCAGCAGCACAGCCAACGAATAACAGAGAGGAAAGGGTAAGTGATAGAGCGAACATTTTATTTCTTTTTTTCATGATATGATCTCCTTTTTCATTTGGGATTTTTTTCAACTAGGATTGTGTTTCCTTTGTTTGATCATATAATATAAGCCCAACATGAAATCTACATGAAATTTCAAGAGAAATTTGAAAATTTTTCAAAATGTTTTGTAAAAAGGGAAAAACGTTGTTTGTTACATAAAACCATAATAATTGTTACGAATTTATTACGTTGCTTGACAAAAATATGAATTTCTGTTATAATCTTATCAACACTTGTTACGGGACGAGTGGTTAAATTGTAAAAGGAGTTCTTTCATTTAAATGCATAGATATAGAAAAAGCAGTAAAAAACGGGGCATTCTGCGAATCAGTGTTTTGCTAAGCGGAATGTTGATTTTCATGAACGTGAGCGCAGCTCCCATGAGCGGAGTAGGTAGTGTGGTAAAAATGCAGACACCGAGTGTGGAAGCAAAGGTGGCCGCAGTGAATTCCATAGATGTTCAGGTAAAAGAAAATTCCTTAAACAATTTTGAATATGAGCAAGCCATCGCTAAATTAGATCAGAAAAAAGAGCTGCAGGATCAAAAAGTATTGATGAACGGGAGTGCAGCTGAAGCGTTTCAGGTTTGCAAAACATTTTATACAGCAGAAGATTATGAAAAACTAATGCTTCCTAAAGTGAAGGTACAGGCCGGAGCAAACCTGTATTTGACCACCGATGTCGAGGGATCGGTGATCCATACTTTCGCAGAAAAAGAGAGTGTAGATCTTCTGTATTTGTGTGAGGATGGCAATTTCTACTATGTAGAATATAATGATTTATATCGTGGTTACGTGAAATACACCGATATGGATGCTTCCATTTTGAGTATTTCACAGCTTCAGCAGGTAAGTCAGGTGAATTTAAGCCGCTTTGCTGCAGTTTCTGAGCAGGATGTATATCTGTTTACAGAGCCCAATGAGTGGAGTGAAACCATGGCTGTAGTGGCAGCCGAGGTTCCCATGAGCATCATCGGTGTAGAAGGTGAATGGCTGCAGGTGAGCGCAGCCGAATTCACCGGCTATGTATCCGCTGCGGAGGTAAGCATTGAGCGAATGCTCAGCGCTGAAGTGGATGGCGAAGGCTACATCAAACAGGCCCGTATCGAAAAAGAACTGCAGGAACTGCTGGAAGCAGAGGCGGAAACCGCGCAGGAAGAAACTGAAGCCGATTATGAGTATGATGAAGAGTACGAGGTAATTGAAGAAGAAACTGAGTACGAAGAATCATACGAGGAATATGAAGAGGAAACTTACTACGAAGAAACTGAAGCAGAAGCTGAAGCAGAAACTTCTGAGGAAGAAGCTGAAGATGTAGAAGAAGAGATCACCTACAGCGGTGAGTCTTCTGCCAATGGTTTAGCTATTATGAACATGGCTCTTACCTATCAAGGTGTGCCCTATGTATGGGGTGGTCATTCACCCTCCGGTTTCGACTGTTCCGGTCTGATCTATTATTGTGCCCTGCAGAATGGAATTTCCATTCCCCGCTGTGCCGATACCCAGTATTTCGAAGGTAATGGTTATCATGTAGACTATGAGCAGCTGATGCCCGGTGATCTGGTATTTTTCTCGTCGGATTCTTCCTACGATATTGAGCATGTGGGCATTTATATCGGAGGTAATCAGTTCGTACACGCCTCCAGCGGAGCCGGTTATGTGACGATCAGCACAATTGCGGATTATTACAGCCGCAATTATTACAGCGCCATGCGATTAAACTAATTACAATCTTTTTGATCAAACAACGGAGGACATTATCTATGAAAATTGCAGTTCCCTTTGCTAATGGCGAAGTCTTTCAGCACTTCGGCCATACCGAACACTTCAAACTGTATGAAATCGAGGCCGGACAGGTTGTTTCCAGCCAGATCATCGACACCAATGGTAGCGGACACGAGGCACTGGCAGGCTTTTTGGCCGACCTGGCTGTGAGCGTTCTGCTGTGCGGCGGTATCGGTGATGGTGCTCAGGCGGCTCTGGCCGATGCCGATATTGAAATCTGCTCTGGTGCACAGGGCGATGCAGATGCAGCAGTTAATGCCTATCTGAACGGTGAACTCAAATCCGCTGGAGTCAACTGTGACCATCACCATGAACACGGCGAGGAAGATGCCTGCGGTGGCAATTGCGGTGGTGGCTGCGGCGGTTGTGGTGGCTGTCACTCTGCACCTAGCATCGAAGGCCCCAATGTGGGCAAGGTTTGTAAAACCCACTACAGAGGTACGCTGAATGATGGTACCGTCTTTGATTCTTCCTATGAGCGCGGCGAGCCGCTGGAGTTTATCTGTGGAGTGGGCATGATGATCCGTGGCTATGATGAGGCTGTCGCCAAAATGGAAGTTGGTCAAAGTATTGACATCCATCTGACACCCGACCAAGCGTACGGATATTCCGATCCCCGCGCCATTTTCACAGTGGAGATCAGCCAATTACCCGGTAGTGAGAAACTAAACGTTGGCGAGAATGTTGTCCTGTACACCGCCGCTGGTCAGCCTATGCAGGTCAAGGTGACCGCTCGCGATGATTCTACCATTACCTTTGATGCCAATCACGAAATGGCAGGCAAGGAACTGAACTTCCACATCGAGTTGGTAGAGGTTCAGTAACACTCGGATCATATCGGCACGATGGTTTTGATACGAAACCATCGTGCTTTTTCGTGTCTACAAAACAGCGAGAAAGCCTATGAAAAAAAGATTTTCTTTTTACTTTACTCTATGATATAATAAGTCCATTATTATCTCTATTTGTGTGTGGAGGCAGCCATGACCAAACATGATGAAATGAAGATCCTTCGTATCGAACTTCCCGAAGATATTTTGAAAGCTAAATGGTGCGGCGACTTTGAAAGAGCCCAACGCCTGATTGATATTCGTTTAAATGACGGACTGACACCGGAAAACCAACGACAGCGTTTGATTCTGGAAAAAGAGATCCTGCGCCGTTTGCCGCTGGATTATGCCTATACGTTGGAGGAAGGTCTTGCTCTGGTGCAGCAGGAGATTCCGGATTTCACCATGGAAGAGCTGCAGGATCTGATGGATCGCAGCTGCGTGGAATGGATCTACATCAAAGGCGTCCCCCATCTTGCGAAACGGTTTTATTCGCACCTCTTGAACACCGATCCGGTTATTTCCGGCCGCGCCGGAAAATCGGCGAATTTTGAAGAAGATGACGAACCCAAATTCTTGAACGAAAATATGCGCAAGATGCAGGAAGAGGGCGGGCTGTATTATCATATGAAGATCCGCTCCAAGCTGCAGATCAAGGACAGTGCCTTTGAGCCCGGTAAGAAGGTGCGTGTGCACGTACCGATCCCGGCTGCTGCGGGCAACATGAGAAATATCCGGATTTTGAACACCGAGCCGAAGGCGATCATGCTGTCGGATGCATCCTATCCGCAGCGCACGGCATATTTTGAAGAGGTCATGATGGAGAATCATCCGTTCTATGTGGAATATGAGTATGACTGTGTGGCCATGTATAATGTGCTGGAGGCAGGCAAGGTGACGAATGCTCGCAATGAGTTTGACACAGAAGAAGAAATGCCACACATCCGTTTTTCTCCCACTATTCGTGCGCTGTGCGATGAATTGAAGGGCGATGAGGAGAATCCGCTGAAGATCGCTCGTAAGTTCTACGACTTTTGTACCACTGTGGTGACCTATTCCTACATGCGTGAGTATTTCACCATTACTGAGATTCCTGAGTATGCTGCTTTGAATCTGAAGGGTGACTGTGGCGTACAGGCACTGCTGTTCATTACCCTGTGCCGCTGCGCTGGTATTCCCGCGCGTTGGCAGTCCGGTTTGTATGTAATGCCTGAGTTCACAGGTATGCACGACTGGGCACAGTTTTATATTGCACCCTATGGCTGGCTGTATGCGGATCCCTCCTTTGGCGGCAGCGCATATAGAAGCGGCAACATGGAGCGTTGGAATCATTATTTCGGTAACATGGATCCCTTCCGTATGGTAGCGAATTCTGCTTTCTATTATCCGCTGGATCCGGTGAAAAAGCATGAGCGCTTGGATCCTTATGATAATCAGGTGGGCGAGATTGAATACGAGGACCGCGGCCTGCTCCGCAGTGAACTGGAATATTCCTGGGAGCTGCTGGAATGTGAAGAACATGATCTTCATGAACTGAACTAATTTCTGAATAAACTGCTATCGATCAAAACGAACTTAAGCGAGAAAAGGAATTTATATATGGAAACTACATCGAATAAAAATCGAGTACCGGAGATGTTCGGCAGCATGGTTTTCAATGACCGTGTAATGAAGGAGCGTCTGCCGAAGGAAACCTATAAAGCACTGCTGCGTACCATTGAAGAGGGTCGAAAATTGGATCCGGCTGTGGCCAGCGTTGTGGCCAATGCCATGAAGGACTGGGCTACCGAAAAGGGTGCAACCCATTATACCCACTGGTTCCAGCCTATGACCGGTATCACCGCTGAGAAGCATGATAGCTTTATCAGCCCGGTGGACGGCGGCAAGATCATTATGGAATTCTCCGGCAAGGAGTTGGTAAAGGGTGAGCCCGATGCGTCCAGCTTCCCCAACGGTGGTCTGCGTTCTACTTTTGAAGCCCGCGGCTATACCGCCTGGGATCCTTCTTCCTATGCTTTTATTAAAGACAATACTCTGTGCATTCCTACTGTATTCTATTCTTATGGTGGCGAAGCTCTGGACAAGAAGACTCCTCTGTTGCGTTCTGTGGAGGCCATCAACAAACAGACCCTGCGTATTTTGAAGCTCTTTGGTCATAAGGATGTAAAGCGCGTGCGCGTGACCGTGGGCCCGGAGCAGGAATACTTCTTGATCAATCGTAAGAAATACTATCAGCGTCAGGATCTGGTGATCTGCGGCCGTACCCTGTTTGGTGCCCGTCCTCCCAAAGGACAGGAAATGGAAGATCATTACTTTGGTACCATTAAGCCCCGCGTGGCTGAGTTCATGGCTGATCTGGATGAAGAACTGTGGAAGCTGGGTATTCTGGCTAAAACCGAACATAACGAGGCGGCTCCCGCTCAGCATGAGCTGGCTCCCATCTTTACCGAAGCTAACATGGCCATCGACCATAATCAGTTGACTATGGAGATCATGAAGAAGGTGGCTCGTCGTCATGATCTGGCCTGCTTGCTGCATGAGAAGCCCTTCGAGGGTGTTAACGGAAGCGGTAAACACGACAACTGGTCTTTGGGTACCGATACCGGAATCAATCTGTTTGAGCCCGGTGACTCTCCCAAGGACAATGCTCAGTTCCTGCTGTTCCTGGTGGCTGTTATGAAGGCGGTAGATGAATATCAGGATCTGCTGCGTGTATCCATTGCCAGTGCCAATAACGATCATCGTTTGGGCGGCGATGAAGCACCTCCGGCCATTGTGTCCATCTTCCTGGGCCAGGAACTGACCGATATGCTGGAGACCATCGAAAAGGACGCTGCCTATGAGCATCATGATCGTGAGGAAATGAAGGTAGGTGTACATATTCTGCCTCGCTTTGCCCGCGATACCACCGACCGTAACAGAACCTCTCCCTTTGCCTTTACCGGTAATAAGTTTGAGTTCCGTATGCCCGGTTCCGGTTCCTCCGTATCCGGACCCAACGTTATTTTGAATACCATCGTAGCGGAGGCCCTTTGTCAGTTTGCCGACGAACTGGAGCAGGTTGAATGTTTCGAAACCGGTCTGGCAGAACTGATCAAGCGTAACATTCGCGATCACAAACGTATCATTTTCAATGGCAACAACTATTCTCAGGAATGGGTGGAAGAAGCTGCCCGCCGCGGTCTGTTCAACATGCAGACCACCGTGGATGCATTGCCTGCTTATCTGGCAGAGAAGAATGTGGCTGTTTTTGATAAGCACCGCATCTTTACTCATACGGAGTTAAAGTCCCGTTTTGAGATATCTCTGGAAAACTACTGCAAGACTCTGAACATGGAAGCTTTGACCATGATCGATATGGCTTATAAAGGAATTCTGCCTGCGGTTTCCAAGTATGTGAATCTTCTTTGTAATACTGTGGTTGCCAGAAAACAGGCAGGCCTGGGTGACATTAAGTCCGGTGAGGAAGCCATTGCTCAGCAGCTGTCTGCTATGTCGGCCGATGCTTATAACAGACTGCGTCATTTGGAGGATAGCCTGAAGAGAACTCATAGCATTGAGGATATTCACGACAGAGCCATCTACTTCAAGGAGACCGTTCTGCCTGCCATGGAAGCCCTTCGCGAGACCTGTGATCAGATGGAGCGCATCACCGCTGAGGAATATTGGCCCTATCCGACTTATAATGAGCTGTTGTTCTATGTATAAAAATTAATAAAGATGCTAAAAGGACTATCTTCGGGTAGTCCTTTTGTGTTATGATAAAGAAAGATGAAAATACGTTTTGCGACTTAAAAATAGAAGGATGAAAAGTCCGGGAGGTCGCTATGAAAAAGAGAATATTGACAGTGGCAATCTTAGTGCTGGTCCTGTTTTTTGGATATGGCTTGTTTTTTGAAGTGCAGTATATGTTTAGGGCTAACGCAGACCGAAAAAAGTGGGAAGCACTGGACGCTGAAACGGTGGAAGCGGTTCAAATGAGGTGGAATAGATACGAATATTCTTTTACCGAAGATGAGTTGGCCGAATTTATAAAACTGTTTCGCGAAATCAAATTGGGAGAGGTGACCCGGGAGCAGGAAGTCTTAGTCGGAGACAGCTGTGGTGTCATCTCGGAAATCCAGATTCAAACCAAGCAGGGAGAATTCATTTATATGGAAACACCTGCTCTATACGGAAGGCCGGTGGCCGTGATCAACGGGATCGGATATAAAAGCGACAGCGATGCTCTGAATCCCATGGCGGAGTTTTTGCATCAAATCGAGAATCGTGAATTTATCACGGCCAATAATCAGATGCCGGTGAGTGCATGGTTTCCGTTTAAAGAGTTGAAGGACCAGCGTGCCGAAAGCATTACCTTGAAGCAAGGTAACAAGCATTATCACTTAACGCAGCAGGAAATTGCCGAATTTTGTGAAGAGTTCTGGAATTTGGCGGCGTATGAGAAAATAGAAACGTATCGAAGCCTAAAAGATATACAAGATGTTTTTGCAACAGATCTTGTGATTACAAAAGAGGATGGTGAGGCGATTACAGTTCGGCTCAATTACAAAGTAATGATCATCAATCATGAGAGTTATTTGATCAAAATTCAAGCAAGTAATGATCTTTATAGCTATGTCGAACATCAAATGGAGAATATAAAGTGAATCGATAAAGGGGAATAAAACCTATGAACTATCGCGGTGACAAATACGGAAACCAAATCTCAATCTTAGGCTTCGGCTGTATGCGCTTTCCGCGCAAACTGGGCCTGACCGATATAAAGGAAACAGAGCGGGAGATCATGACAGCCTACCGCGTCGGAGTCAACTACTTTGATACCGCCTACATTTATCCGGGCAGCGAGGCTGCCCTGGGAGAGATCCTGCAGAAAAATGGGATCCGTGATAAAGTATACATTGCCACCAAGCTGCCCCATTACTTGATCAAAAATGTGGAGGGCATGGAGAAGCTGTTTCAGGAGGAACTCAGACGCCTGCGTACCGATCATGTGGATTATTACTTGATGCACATGCTGGCAGATACAGCAACTTGGCAGCGTTTAAAAGATATCGGCATTGAACAATGGCTGGCCGATAAAAAGAAAAGCGGTGCCATCCGTCAAGTGGGCTTTTCCTACCACGGTAATTCCGATATGTTCTGTCAGCTGATCGATGCCTATGACTGGGACTTTTGCCAGATCCAGTACAACTATATGGATGAGCATTCTCAGGCTGGCCGCAAGGGCCTGCACTACGCCAACGCCAAGGGCATTCCGGTGGTGATCATGGAACCGCTGCGAGGCGGCAAATTGGTGAACCGCCTGCCGGAGGAGGCAAAGAAGATCTTCGCAGACTATAAGATTAAACACACCCCTGCCCAGTGGGCCTTTCGCTGGCTCTGGAATCAGCCGGAGGTAACCTGCGTGCTGTCCGGTATGAACTCCGATGCCATGGTGAGAGATAACATCGAAACCGCTTCCACAGTGACCGTAGGTGAACTGGGACCGGAAGAGGAAGCCATGCTGCAACGGGTAGTCAAAGCCATCAATAGAAAAATGAAGGTGGGCTGTACCGGCTGCGGCTACTGTATGCCCTGCCCGAAAAATGTGGACATTCCCGGTACCTTCGCCGCCTACAATCGCCGTTACACAGAAAGTAAATTCTGGGGATTTGCGGAATACGTCATGTGTACGGCCCTGCGCAAAACATCCACTGCGGCATCCAACTGTATTGAATGCGGCAAATGTGAAAAGCATTGCCCTCAGCATATTGAAATTCGCAAACATTTAAAAGAGGCCCAGCGCGATCTGGAGGGCCCCATCTATAAATTGGCCCGCAAAGTGGGCCGTATCATGAAATTCTAAAAGGAGGAACTACCATGCAAACCACTAACTTTTGCGGTCACGAAATTACCCGCCTCATTCTAGGCGATAACCCTTTCAATGGCTATACCTACATTGCGGACGACCTGCCCGCTGATGAACTTTTAGACTACCACACCGAGGAAAACATGATCGCATCCTTTATGGAAGCGGAGCGCTGCGGTATCAACACTATGGTACCCATGGCCGATCCCTTTGTGATGCGTACCCTTCGTCACTACCAGCAGCGGGGCGGCACGATGAACCTCATCTTCCAGCCCTACATGGCCGTGGATCTGGGTATGAACATCAATATGATGAAAAAAGCGAACCCCATCGGCATCTACCATCAGGGAACCACCACCGATAACCTCTACGAGGCCGGCAAGGTGGATCAGATCAAAGAGAATCTGAAAAAGATACGAGAAAGCGGCGTATTGGTGGGCCTTGGTACCCATCGCCCTGATGTGATCGAACTGGCTGAAGAAGAGGGCTGGGACGTGGACTTCTACATGGCCTGTCTGCAGAATGCCCGGCTCAGCCGGAAAGGAGCTCTCGGTTCCTACATTACCGGATCCACCAAGCAAGACTTGCTGTTCTTCCCCGAAGATCGGGCCATCATGCTGGACCTGATCAGCCGCGTGAGCAAACCTTGCATTGCCTTTAAGATCTTCGCCGGTGGTCAGGTATTCCATGGGAAACCGGAAAGCGAGACACCGAACATTATTAAAGAGGTATACCGTGAGGTGTTCAGTAAACTGAAACCCTGCGATGTAGCCGCTATTGGTGTGTATCAGGGAAGAAAGAATCAGATCGCAGAGAATGTACGATTGTTTGAGGAAGCAATGGCCCGATACAACTGAATAAAACAAGCGAAAATAAAAGCTGCTATCCAGCGATCTGGATAGCAGCTTTTTTGTAACACAAGTTAAAATCAATCGAAGTATACGGGTTTTCCGGTCTTGCTGGAGGTGTAGATAGCTTCCAGAATTTCGGAAACAACCAGAGCCTGCTCGGGCAGTACAACGGGATCGGTATCGTTTACGATGCAGTTGATCCAGTTGATAGCTTCGGTCTGAGCGGGGGTCATGGTAACGCCTTCGTAGAAGTTAACGCCGCCGGCGGAGGTATTAACTTCGGTGTCGGTCAAACGATTCAGTTTAACTTCGTTCAGAACCAGTTTGTCATTCTTCAAAGACAGACCGGCCTTGCTGCCGCACAAAACGCAGCTGCCCTCAGCGATGGGATCAGAAACGTTCAGAGCCCAGCTGGTCTCCAACATGATGGTAGCGCCGTTCTTCATCTGAATGAAGGCACAAGCAGCCTCTTCCAGAGGAGTGGTGCTAACGCCATTGTCGCCCCAGATGTTACCGGCTTCCGGATGTTCCATTTTCTTGTGGGTCTTACCCAGAACAACAGCGGGCTCGTAGTTGTTCATCAAATACAGGGTCAGGTCCAGAGAATGGGTAGCGATGTCGATGATAGGACCGCCGCCCTGCTCTTCTTCGTTCAAGAATACACCCCAGTTAGGAGTACCGCGACGACGTACAGCGTAGCAGTTAGCGTAGTAGATCTCGCCCAGAGCACCGGTCTCAACATACTCTTTAGCATACTGAGCGGATACTTTCTGACGATGCTGATAACCAATGCTCAGCTTCTTGCCGGTCTCTTTGGCAGCAGCTACCATGCGGCGTGCATCTTCAGCGGTTTTAGCCATGGGCTTTTCGCACATAACGTGCTTGCCAGCGTGCAGAGCATCGATGGTGATGTCAGCGTGCTCACGGTTGGGGGTCAGCACGTGAACCACTTCGATGGTCTCGTCTTTCAGCAGTTCTTTGTAATCGGTGTAAACTTTGGCGTCGGGAGTACCGAATTTAGCAGCAGCCTTTTCAGCTCTTTCAACGATTAGGTCACAAAAAGCAACCATTTCTACGTTGGGAATGTTATGCAGAGAGGGCATATGCTTTCCGTTAGCAATACCACCGCAGCCGATAATACCTACTTTAACAATTCTGTCCATAGTTGATAGATCCTTTCTGGGATGTAAATTAATTCGCAGCACAATGTGCCAGATTACACCCATTATACCATCATTTGTTCAAAACTTCCACTACCATATTAAAGGTTTTTAAAAATTCATTGAAGAAGCAGTCATATCTTGGTATAATACCCATATCAAACTTATACATGAAAGGGGATCCCCTATGTTTACCGACGTACAGCGTAGCAGTTAGCGTAGTAGATCTCGCCCAGAGCACCGGTCTCAACATACTCTTTAGCATACTGAGCGG
>JAZQUJ010000019.1:0-13723 GCA_045631245.1 Bianqueaceae bacterium | reverse complement strand
TATAACACATACTTTTCAATCACAAACTTCCTGGCTTCTCTTCTCAAGCTGCTTAGTACGAGAACCAAAAGCCTCATATAAACTTCGAGTAAATGGAGTAGCAATATCCTCTTTTACAGCTGCAATCAAATTCTTCGCAATTTCAAATTGTTTAATTGCCAGTTTGACTTCACCTTTTTCCAAATAGTAATTTCCAAGAATTTCATACATATCCAGAAGATCCTCAAAAGAAATACTCTTTTGTTTAGCTGCTGCTTTAAACATATCCTGATCCTTTAATAGTCGAGCTGCTGTACCCAACTTTGTAAAGTAAATTTCAGGAATTTGTTCAATCGCATTCTTCGCTAAAACATATTCGCCCTGGGAAGCATAAGCTTCTGCCAAAATTCGATGTGCATCATGTTTAACCTCATCCATATGCGTATTTGCAATTAAAGCATTACATAAATCAATCACTTCTCTACTACGTTCCGGCACAGGAATTACACCAATTAAGCAGTTCAATAGAACATCATTTCCTGGATATTTTTTCAGTCCTTCTCTCAGAATCTGTTCTGCTTTTTCTTTATCGGTATCCCAATATAAACTATGCTGATCGACAATCGCTTTGACATTTTGCTCAATGGTATATACATTATAATCGAACAATTCATCGGTAGAAATACCAAAAAAAGATGCAATTGCAGGAATTAATGCCACATCAGGCATACCAGCTCCGGTTTCCCATTTTGAAACAGCTTGAAAAGAAACACCCAAATGGCTTGCCAGTTTATCTTGAGAAATCCCACGTTCTTTTCTAAGCTGCTTGATTTTTTCGCCCAGTTGTATCATTAAAACCACCTCATTATTATTGTCAGCGCTGATCTTGGTAATATTGTAACACAAGAATAACGAATTACAATAAAGCAGATATTGAGAATATTTCAACCATGCGTTGAAGGTGTGTATATTCCGGCCTAGAATCCCACACTTTCCGCACACCGATAAAATTGTATTTTTATTTGAATTTATATCCTCCCTGTAGTATAATCAGGCTGAATTGAGGTGATATAAATGCCATGTACAAATTTATTTTCTGTAATTGATGAAATGAACGATACATATTGCAATATTTGGGAAACGGTTTGCAATATCGAGAGTCCAACCAATTATAAAAAAGGGGTAGACGAGGTTGGAGATTTTTTTATAAAAATGGCTACAGAACGCGGATGGGAAGTGGAAGTGTTAGCTCACCCAAAAGCTGGCAATGCTGCTTGCATTACCATTAATCCGAATTCAAAAGAAGAGCCTGTTGTTTTCTCAGGGCATATCGATACTGTACATCCTGTAGGGCTGTTTGGTACGCCTGCAGTTCGTCGGGATGAAAAGTGCATTTACGGCCCTGGTGTTATGGACTGCAAGGGTGGAGTAGTTGCATCGTTTATGGCGCTAGCTGCGCTGGAGAAATGCGGCTTTACAACGCGTCCGGTTAAATTGATTATACAAACAGATGAAGAAACGGGAAGCCGCACCAGCGGCTTGGAAACAGTAAAATTTATGTGTGAGAAAGCAAAGAATGCTGTTGCTTTTTTAAACACGGAAGGTATACAGGGTGATACTGCCGTACTTGTGAGAAAAGGTATTTTACGATATAGGTTCAATGTATTTGGGAGAGCTGTGCATTCGGCTAGCTGCGCTGTCGGTGCTAATGCTATTGCTGAGGCGGCGTATAAGATTTTGAAACTGGAAGCACTCAAAGATGGTAACACTCTTACCTGTAACTGCGGCACAATAGAAGGTGGTACGGTCGCAAATACGGTAGCAGAAAAATGTACTTTTACTGCGGATTTTAGATTTGCTTCAGATGAAGATTGCATAAAAGCACGAGAGATCGCACAGGATATAGCTGAGCAAAACGTGATTGCAGGCTGTCGTTGTGAGTTGGAGCAAGTCAGTTTTCGTCCTGCGATGCCGTTATGTAACCGAAATACTGAGTTGCTTGAGAAAATAAATGAAATTTACAAGACAAACAATCTGCCTATGTTAACTGCACGAACTTGTCTTAGTGGCTCAGATGCAGCATATATTACTGAGGCCGGTATACCTTGTGTTGATAATTTAGGAGTTGCGGGTAAGAATATTCATTCTATTCGCGAGTATGCAACTTTGGATTCCCTTTCAGCATGTGCAAAACGTCTTGCAGCAGTGGCATACTGCATATAAAAATAGGCTGTCTCATTTAATAAGCCACATGCAAATAACACTACTCGATATATTTTACATAGAAAAAATCCCGAAATCTTCTCGATCTCGGGATTTTTTAGTGTTGGTTTGTTGATTGAATGATATTTTTAATGCTTCTTATAATCTTCTATTTCATCTAACACTTTCAACATTTCCTTATCCAAACGCCTTCTGCATTCCTTCTTCAAATCCTCAGGAACTCCATAATATCCTTCTGCAATCGAACCTGCTATACAAGTCAGTGTATCGCAGTCACCTCCTAAAGATACAGCATTACGAATCACATCTTCAAACGAGTTTCCCTCCAGAAATGCGATGATTGCTTCCGGTACCGTTTGCTGACAGGTTTCCACATGATAATAACTTGGCCGGATCTCATCACAAGTTCGATTTAGATCATATTGAAAGTTTTCTTCAATATAAGCTTTGATCTCTTCCTTTGTACTGCCAGTTCGAGCCAGAAAAATTGCTGCAGCCACTGCCTCCGCGCCTTTAATCCCCTCTGGGTGATTGTGAGTTACTTCAGCCGATAGCCTTGCCATTAAGCGAACATGCTCCATCGTATTATATAGCCATGCTGCCGCAGATACCCTCATGGCACTTCCGTTGCCATAGCTGCCATACGGCTTGGGATCTTTACTTTTAAGCCACCTGCGAAACATCCCGCCATATCCCGCATTTGGAAATGCTCTTCCATATCGCTGCATACCTGCTATGAGTCTATGCCGGATCCAATCTAAATACATCTCATCAGTACGAGTATCCAGCAGTTCTTCTGGCTGGGCATCGAAAAAAGCCTCAGCTACTGCAATCGTCATAACTGTATCATCTGTATATGTAGACTCTTTACAAAATAACGGAAAATCCTTTGTTTTCTCACCCCGATCAAATTCAAAGGGGCTACCGATCATATCACCTAAAATTGCTCCGTACATATTAGTTTTCCTTTCTTCTACTATAATCTTCATCAATCTTTTTCTTCCACTCAGCATTCATAGGCTGAGATGCGCGAAAGCTGCAAACTGCTTCTGTTACCGTTTCATAAATGACACCTGTCCCTATTGCGTCTGCATGATAATTAGCTGCACGATCTTCATGAATTCCAAAACGGGCTGCTTCTTTAGCTGCATCAATATTAGCACCCAGAAACAGAAATTCCCATCCATACTTTTCTTTTTGACGCTGTATCATGGCTCTTACCTTTTCATAGGTATAATAGCGACTGGCATTTTCCATTCCATCAGTAGTGATAACAAATAGCGTTTTTTCCGGTCGATCTTCCTCTCTGGCATATTTATGAACATTGCCAATATGATGAATCGCACCTCCCACAGCATCTAATAATGCAGTGCAGCCTCGAACATAGTACTCTTTTTCTGTAAGTTTTGGAACCTTATCCAGTTTTATACGATCATGGATCACTTCTGTTACATGATCAAACAGTACAGTAGATATTACAACTTCCCCTTCTTCCCTTTTCTGTTTTTCGATCATGCCATTAAAACCACCGATTGTATCCCTTTCCAATCCACCCATAGATCCGCTTCGATCCAAAATAAATACCAGCTCTGTCAAATTTTTCTTCATAATAACAACCTCCTATAATATGGATTTCTTTAACTTACACCCATATTATAGGAGGTTCTTCATTGCATTTGGTCAACTGACAGGCGACTTTTTATGATCCCAATAAACTTTGATCAAATTCATAAAGCGCCATGTTGATTTCAACAACGTTATATTTTTTCTGTTCGATATAGTAACGAATGATCAGATCAAACTTGCTGCTGTTGGTCAAGGCATATCCAGCGCGTCCAATCAGATCTTTTGTCTCCTCCAGATCCAGTTCCAATGCTAATGCCAATGCCAGAGCTGTGGTCTTTGTAGGTTTGTAATCTGGGTTGTTTCGAATCTTTGAAAAATGCTGTTTTGTCAGATTTGCTTTCTTGTAGATTTCAGAATCTTTTTTACCTGTTTGATCGATCAATTTCAACAAGGTCTCAGAAAAACCGGTATCCTCGTTTTTCAGCATCTCTTCCAATGACTGTGCTATAGGCTTAGGAGCCTGAGGCATAGCTGCCATAGAAGGTGCTTCATACGGCACTGCATCTTCTCGTACTGAGAATTCTGCTAAAAAGTCTTCTTCTACTTCCCTCTCTCTGCGCTGACGCTCTGCATATCGATAGGACCGACTAAACTTTTCACCGTATTCTTCCGTTTCTTTTTTTGCTACATAGTGCTCATCTATGTAACTGGCCACATTGCTAAATAACTTTTCTGAAAGCCGAACTGCCTTTTTATTAAAGACCACCAGATAGATCTTCATCTCATGCTCCAGCAGAAACTCGCTGAAAGCCGCAATTGCGATCTGCAGCGCTTTGTCTTGCGGAAACCCATAGTTCCCAGTGGATATTAAGGGAAAGGCAATGGAACTGCATCCATTTTCCAGCGCTAACTGAAGAGAGGAATCATAACAACTGCGTAGCTTTTTTACTTCTCCGAGCAGTCCTCCCCGCCAAACCGGTCCCACCGTATGGATCACATATTTTGCTTTCATCCCATAGGCTCTTGTGATAGCCGCACTGCCCGCAGTTATAGCTCCTATTTTTTGACGAGCTTCCAGAAGTTGCGCGCCTGCTTTAGCATGAATCGCAGCATCTACTCCCGAACCAATGATTGGCCTTGGATTAGCAGTATTTACAATGGCATCTACCTGCATACAGGTAATATCATTTCTTACAATTTGAAAGGACATTTTTACACCTTCTTTTCACTTATTGATCCCTCTTCAGCTTGTTATGTATTCTTAAAGTCATTCTAGCACAGAAGTATTAGTGTTTCAACGAATAGATTCACAGCAAATTCATAAAATCTCCCTACACGATTTGATCTACTCTAATTTTTTGCATAGAAAAAATCCCGAAACCTTATCGATTTCGGGATTTTTAAGTGTTGTTGTGTTGTGTTGTTTTTGAAAATCAGTACAAATATAGGTTGAAAGATTATCGTTTGGAGAACTGAGGTGCGCGACGAGCAGCCTTCAAACCGTATTTCTTTCTTTCTTTCATTCTGGGGTCACGAGTCAGGTAACCAGCCTTCTTCAGGGTGGCACGGAACTCTTCATCAACGTTCAGCAGGGCACGAGCGATACCGTGCTTGATAGCACCAGCCTGGCCAGTGAAGCCACCGCCATTAACGTTTACAAATACATCAAACTTATCCAGAGTCTCAGTAGCAGTCAGAGGCTGACGAACGATCATCTTCAGGGTCTCAAGACCAAAATACTGATCCAAATCTCTCTTGTTTACGGTAATTTTACCGGTACCGGGTCTCAGATAAACACGAGCTACGCTGGATTTTCTTCTACCAGTACCATAATACTGTGTAACAGCCATGATTTATGTCTCCTCTCTTTCCTTATGCCTTAATGGTCAGTACTTCGGGCTGCTGTGCCTGATGTCCATGCTCGGGACCAGCATATACCTTCAGCTTCTTGATCATGTCACGGCCTAATGAATTTTTGGGCAACATACCTTTTACAGCAGTCTTGATAGCCAGTTCAGGCTTGGTAGCGAGCAGCTGCTTGTAGCTGATCTCGCGCAGACCACCGGGCTGACCGGTGTGGGTGCTGTAAATCTTATCTTCCAATTTCTTACCGGTCAGATGAATCTTCTCGGCATTAACAACAATTACATAGTCTCCCATGTCCAGGAAGGGAGTAAATTCGGGTTTGTTTTTTCCTCTAAGAATAGCGGCAACCTGAGATGCAAGACGACCAAGGGTCTGTCCCTCTGCATCGACTACATACCATTTTCTCTCGATGTTCTTACCGCTGGGCATATAAGTCTTCATTAACTCTACACTCCTTGTTATTTTGCTGCAGTCTGAAATTGGAATCCGGGGCTAGTGGATTAATTCCACTACAGCGCTATCGACTCTATTAGTCGCACTTTGTTATTATATTCCTTAAGCTACTTAATGTCAAGCATTATTTTCACATTTTTAGCAGATTTTGATGTCGAAACGCTCAAGTTATCCACATCATCCACAGCCGTCTTACTGAGCTCCATTGAACTTCTGCGGACGCAAAAACTCGATCATATCCAATGTCATATCGATTTCCAGTGCACCCATATTTTCCACCAATTGTTCCATCGTAGCAGAGCCGCTAATGGCAAAATTGGGAAAACCATAGGGCTGCGATAGCACATAGGCCAGCTGCAGCTGTACCATAGTATGTCCTGTTTCTTGGCTTAGCTTGGCAAGTCGCCGAGCCACTTCATGATTATAGGGCAGATCATACCAGCCCTTTGCATGAGTTGACCAACGATCGGTATTTCCATCCATCGCCAGCTTAGCCAGCACTCCCGATGCAATTGGAGAATACGCTCCCACTGCCATGCCCGAAGTTTTATGATGCGCAATATACTCCTCATCCAGCCATTTACTCACACAAGTCTCGTTGGAACGATTGATCTTTGCCAGATTCATCTCCACTTCGTCCACTTTGAATCCGCTCATACCGTGAGCCTTAGCAAAGGCAGCTGCCTCCTGCTGTCTGGCCACCGTCCAGTTAGAACAGCCGTAATACCGAATTTTTCCGCTTTCGCGGATTTCTTCCATTGTGCTTACAACTTCTTCTACAGGCACCGTCACGTCGTCCACATGCAGCAAATAAAAATCAAAATAATCGAATCTGGCCCGCATCAAAGATTCATCCACATCCTCCAGCAGATCCTCCCTGTGCATGGCCAACGAACCCGGCACCCGTCGATCTTCGCCGCCCTTTGAGGTTACGATCATTTCGCCGCGTACGCCCCGGTCCTTGATCCACTTGCCCACAGTGCGTTCTGACGCTCCATCAGAGTACTCGTGTGCCGTGTTCAAAAAGCGACCGCCCTTTTCATAGTAGTAGTCCATGATTTCAAAAGCCAATTTCTCCGGTTCACGAGAACCTAAGTAGGCACAACCTAAACAAAACTGTGAAACCGGAAAATCCACACCCGAAATCTGTACCGTCTTCATTTTCTGTTTTCCTCCGCATACTCCACATTCATCAGCATCAAGCCAGTTCCTGGGGCCGTAGGCCCAAGCAGCTGACGTCGTCCTGTTTCCAAGGCTTTCGTAATGCACTCTAAATCCAGCTTACCCTTGCCAATCTCAAACAAGGTGCCGGCTATGATCCGAACCATATTATATAAAAAACCGTTGCCGGTCACTTCGATACGATACCCTTCTTCTTCCTTGATCAAAGCAGTTCGATAAATGGTTCGCACCGTTGAAAGATTCATTCCTCCCGATGAACGAAAGGCCAGAAAGTCGTGCTCCCCCTCTAAAAGCTTTAGAGCTTTCTCCATCACTTCAATATTCAAAGGTTCTTTCACTAAAGTATAATACCGACGCAGTTCCGGCGGCATAATTTCTCCGTTGATGAATCGATAGCCATAGGTCTTCTGTTTGGCACCAAAACGCGGATGAAAATCCGGAGCAACCTCCCATACATCATAAATTCTAATGTCAGCAGGAAGATTCGCGTTCAGTGCCAGCTTCAAGCGATCCACCGGTATTCCGTGTTCAAAATCGAAGGCAGCCACCTGACCTCGGGCATGCACACCGGCATCGGTTCGACCAGATCCCATAACATGAACTTGTTCATGAAACAGCTTTTCAATTACATCTTCAATTACCTGCTGCACAGCCAGACCATTTTCCTGTCTTTGCCATCCGGCATAATCAGTACCATCGTATCCGACTTTGAATGCAATTCGTCTCATACTCTCACCACTTGCTCAGCAAAAAAGCTCCAATCGAAGTTACACTGGGTAAGTATCTCGATGCAATCAAGCTGGCTAAAAAGAGAATCAAACATGCTTTAGCAATGTGATCTCTTGTGCGATACTTCAGTTCCTTCATTCTTGTCCGTCCCTCGTCGCCATGATAGCAACGCGCCTCCATAGCCGTCGCCAACTCATCCGCTCTGCGGAAGGCCGAAATAAACAACGGCACAAGAACCGGAATCAAACTTTTAGCCTTCTGCACCAAACCGCCGGATTCAAAATCAGCGCCTCGAGCTGTTTGAGCTTTCATGATTTTATCGGTTTCTTCCAATAAAATAGGAATAAAACGCAGAGCAATACTCATCATCATGGCGATGTCGTGTACCGGTACTTTGATTTTTTTCAAAGGACGAAGCAGACGCTCAATACCATCGGTTAATTGAATCGGCGTGGTAGTCAGGGTCATCATGGAGCATCCAATAATCAGCAGAATCAGTCGAGCTGCCATGAATACAGCTGTATATATACCCTCCTGGCTGATGGAAATAAAGCCCCATTTCACAATAGGTGTTCCTTTTACCAAAAACACATTCAATATTACTGTGAACAGCAGTAATACCATTATGGTTTTTAATCCGCGCAGGATAAATTTCAACGGGATCCGAGACAATTTAACAGCCAACAGTAACCCCACTCCCGCCAGGGCAAAGCCCAAAATGTTTTTAACACAGAACAGACTGATGATATACACCACAGTGGCAATGATCTTGGTTCTTGGGTCAAGTTTATGCACCACCGACTCCACATCATAATACTGTCCTATTGTAATATCTCGCAGCATTCGTTACCTCTTAAATTTTTTTAATAAATAAGCTTCCATTTCATCCAGATTCAGCATAGCATGCGGAATGTCATATCCCTGTTTCGTCAATAGATCACTCAGTTCTGTTACCTGTGGCACACCCAATCCGATTTCCTTCAGCTCCTGCGCATGGGCAAACACTTCCTTTGGGGTACCATCGAACTGTACACGTCCCTTTCCCATAGCGATAATACGATCCACATACCTAGCCACATCTTCCATACTGTGGGACACTAGGATTACCGTAATTCCCTGTTCCTTTTGCAGCCGTTGGATTTGGGATAGAATCGCATCGCGTCCTTTAGGATCCAATCCGGCCGTAGGCTCATCTAAAATTAAAAACTCAGGTTGCATAGCCAAAACACCTGCTATGGCTACTCTTCTCTTTTGACCACCTGATAGTTCGAAAGGAGATTTTTCTTTGTACTCCTCTTTTAGACCTACCATTCTCATGGCCTCATCCACGCGACGCTCGATTTCCTCCTGAGACAACCCCATATTCGTAGGACCGAATGCGATATCTTTTGCTACTGTCATTTCAAACAGCTGATGTTCCGGATACTGAAACACCAAACCAATTTTTTGACGGATGCGTTTCATTTTTGCACCTTTTAAAGCTTTGGCCTGCTTTTTATTTTTTGCAGACGGCTCCTCAAAGATATCTTCTCCATTATAGAGTACTTTGCCAGTAGTGGGTTTCACCAATCCATTCAAATGTTGGATCAATGTAGATTTTCCTGACCCGGTATGTCCGATGATACCTAAAAATTCACCTTTATGGATCGTCAGATTTACCTCCTCCAATGCCTTCTTTTCATTTGGGGTACCGGGATCATATATATAAGTTAGGTTTTTTACTTCAATTGACATAAAGCCTTCACCATTTCTTCCGTTGTCAAAATATCAGCCGGGATGTTAAGTCCACCTTTACGCAGCCGATATGCCAATTCAGTCATTTGAGGTACATCCAGTCCGTAGTTTTTTAAAAGTTCAACTTCCGTAAATACTTCTCTTGGTGTTCCCTCTAATACTACTTTTCCATGATCCATCACAATAATACGATCTGCGTCAACCGCCTCTTCCATGTAATGAGTAATATGGATCACAGTCATTTTTTCTTCTTTATTCAAATTCCAAAGGGTCTTCATAACTTCCTTTCGTCCCTTTGGATCAAGCATCGCCGTAGGCTCATCCAAAACGATGCACTCCGGTTTCATTGCCAAAACTCCGGCAATGGCAATTCTTTGCTTCTGACCACCTGAAAGTCTGGTGGGCGCACTCTTTCGATACTGCATCATTCCCACGGCTTCCAGTGCCTCCTTTACGCTCATGCGGATTCGCTCCGGTTCCATGCCCAAATTCTCCGGTCCAAAGGCCACATCCTCTTCCACCACCGAAGCAATCATTTGATTGTCTGGATTTTGAAAGATCATTCCCGCCTTTTGACGAATCAGCCAAACTTTATCTTCTTCTTTAGTATTCATTCCCTGAATCCAAAGCGTACCGCCCGAAGGTTCTAACAGTGCATTAATATGACGGGCAAAGGTAGATTTACCGGAACCGTTATGACCTAAAATCACAACAAATTCCCCTTTTTGCACTGAAATATCCACCCCTTGCAACGCATACATCTTTTCTGCAACAGTACCATCTTCCTCTTCAATGGTATAAGTGAACTCCAGTTTTTCACTCCGAAGCATTTCTTCCATGTTCGCTCCCTTTTCCTTTCCTGCCATATCAATTCCTATTTTGAAAAAAAGCAGGCAGGACCAAAGTCCGACCTGCTTTTCTCGTTAATTTTTATACTAATTCGATGATTGCTACTTCAGCACCGTCGCCCTTACGAGGACCAACTTTGATGATGCGGGTGTAGCCGCCCTTACGATTTTCGTACTTAGGAGCTACTTCGTCAAACATCTTAGCAACCATGTCAACTTTTTTGCTCATGCTTCTCTTTTTAACACCATCAGCGGGAACTTCGGTGATGGGGTTGAATACCTTCAGCATCTGACGACGAGCGTGCAGACGAGTGGCATTGTCTTTCTTGATGGTCTTGGTGATCTCTTCGTATACGGTCACTTTCTTGCCGTCTACAACTTCTTTCACTCTCTTACCATCTTTGTCCTTTTTAGGAACATTTACTTTAACTTCTACGGTCTCGTAGTTGTCCTTTTCGCGAATTGCCAAGGTGATCAGCTTTTCAGCTTCACGACGAATTTCTTTAGCCTTGGTAACAGTAGTGGTGATTCTGCCATGATACAGCAGGTTAGTAACCTGGTTGCGCAGCAGAGCTTTACGCTGAGAAGAAGTTCTTCCAAGCTTTCTATATCCAGCCATTTTATTATCCTCCTATGATAGCGGTTTCCCGCACAAGACCCGCCTTCTCAAATTTGACGGTGTCCCCGGTATTTGTTAGATAGCTGCCAAGTGCAGCCCAAAAACCGTAATCTCATCTCCGGCTAAAGGGATGAGACCCTCTTCAGCCTTTGGTTGAAAACTCAACCTAGGCTGAAGGATTCATTACTCTTCGTGGGGCTTTAAAGAAAGTCCTACTTCGTGTAACTTACCAAGTACCTCATCCAAAGACTTACGTCCCAGATTACGTACTTTCATCATTTCATCTTCAGTCTTATTGGTCAGATCCTCGACTGTATTGATACCCGCTCTCTTCAAGCAGTTATAGGAACGAACAGACAGATCCATCTCTTCAATGGTCATCTCCAAGACTTTCTCTTTCTGATCTTCTTCCTTTTCAACCATGATCTCGGCATTCTTGGCACTGTCGGACAGGTCAATGAACAGAGCCAAATGATCGTTCAATACCTTAGCCGCCAGGCTGACTGCCTCGTCGGGCTTAATCGTTCCGTTGGTCCAAATCTCCATTGTAAGCTTATCGTAGTCAGTAATCTGACCAACACGAGTATTCTCAACAATGAAATTTACACGTTCTACGGGAGTGTATAAAGAATCAATCGCGATTACGCCAATTGGCTGATTGTCATTCTTATTCTTGTCGGCTCCAACGTAACCGCGACCACGGGTAATGGTCAATTCCATATACAGTTTGGAATCAGGACCACCACTCAAGGTTGCGATCACCTGATCAGGATTGATTACTTCATAATCCTGATCCATCTTGATATCTCTGGCACGAACAACACCCTCGCCCTCATATTCAATAAAAGCGGTTTTGGGTTCGTTGCTCTCGGTATTAGCTTTAATAGCAACATTCTTCAGGTTCAGGATGATTTCAGAAACATCTTCCTTAACACCAGGAACATCACAAAACTCATGCACAACACCATCGATCTTGATGCTGGAAATAGCCGCTCCGGGAAGAGATGACAGCATAATTCTGCGGAGAGAATTTCCGAGTGTCGTACCGTAGCCTCTCTCTAAAGGCTCGACAACAAACTTGCCATAGGTACCGTCTTCGCTGATGTCCATCACGTCAATACGTGGCTTCTCAAATTCTAACACAGGGAACCTCCTTCACTCTCTAGAGCTAATTATTATTTAGAATACAACTCGACGATCAGAGTCTCGTTTACAGGAACATCGATCTGCTCACGGGTAGGAATAGCCTGAACGTTGATCTTACCATTTTCGGTATCAGCAACGATCCACTCGGGAACTACACGACCAGCAGTGGTCTCGTAGATGTCTTTGAATCTCTGAATGGAAACAGACTGTTCTTTCAGGGTAATCACATCACCGGCTTTGATCTGGTAAGAAGGAATATTTACTTTCTTGCCATTAACCTGGATGTGGTTATGACGAACTACCTGACGAGCTTCGGTACGAGAACGAGCAAAACCAGCACGGTATACTACGTTATCCAGACGACGCTCCAACAGGATCATCAAGTTATCACCGGCAATACCCTTCTGAGTGGTAGCGGTTTCGAAATAGTTACGGAACTGGGTCTCCAGAATACCGTAAATTCTTTTAGCTTTCTGCTTTTCACGCAGCTGCAGGCCGTACTCAGACATTTTCTTTCTGTTCTGACCATGCTGACCAGGTGCATAAGCACGCTTTTCTACTGCACATTTATCGCTCTTGTAGCATCTCTCGCCTTTCAGGAAAAGCTTTTCGCCTTCACGACGGCAAAGTCTGCACATAGATCCAATATATCTTGCCATAGTCTCCTATACCTCCAAATTAAACTCTTCTGCGTTTGGGAGGACGACATCCGTTATGAGGAACGGGAGTAACGTCTCTGATTGCAGTAACTTCAAGACCAGCAGCCTGCAGAGCACGGATAGCAGCCTCACGACCAGCACCGGGACCCTTTACGCTAACTTCAACGGTCTTCAAACCATGCTCCATAGCAGCTTTAGCAGCGGTTTCAGCAGCCATCTGTGCAGCATAGGGAGTGTTCTTACGAGAGCCACGGAAACCCAGACCACCTGCACTAGCCCAGGAAAGAGCATTACCGGCAGTATCGGTTAAGGTAACAATCGTATTGTTAAATGTAGATTGAATATGCGCCTGACCTCTGTCAACATTTTTACGGTTACGACGGCGCGTTGTCTTTTTAAGACCTTTCTTAGGTGCCACGTTAAAACCCTCCTAATTATTTCTTCTTGTTTGCGATAGTACGACGCGGGCCTTTGCGAGTACGTGCGTTGTTCTTGGTGTTCTGACCACGAACAGGCAGGCTTCTTCTATGACGCGTTCCTCTATAGCAGCCAATTTCAGTCAATCTCTTGATGTTCAATGCGATCTCTCTACGAAGATCACCTTCTACCATCTGAGTTTCATCGATCACGCTACGGATCTGGTTAACTTCATCGTCAGTCAGATCGCGCACGCGGGTGTCAGGATTAACGCCAGCTTCCTTTAAAATGCGAACGGCACT
>JAZQUJ010000018.1:0-14363 GCA_045631245.1 Bianqueaceae bacterium | reverse complement strand
TGGAAATGGGTAATACAACCCGAAGCCAGCAATTCCGTCCCGTACAGCACATTCATCTGCCGATGAAACTCCGCCATCTTAGTATCAAACACAAACTCTGCCGTCGGATACTGCTCACGCAGTACCTGCCAGTGCATCATCGGATCTGCCTGACTGCAAACCACATTTTCCACCAGCAGCTTCACACCCTGCTCTTCTGCCATCTTCGTCAAAGGCTCATACGCCCGATAATTGTTTTCTATATAACGATCCGATGTCAATCCGTCCCACAGATGAATCACCAGCTTTTTAGCGCCCAGGCGCTGAGCTATCTCACAGTTTGCACGAAACAATCGAAAGGCCTCCTCTGTTTTACCTAGACTGATCGCCTCACCGATCCTTTTCTCGCAGTGCATCACCGGAATGTGTAGCTTCATAGCCTGCAGATCCGCTACAACCTCATCCGCTTTTTCATACCAGGTATCATACATCATAAACTCAAAGCCATCGCAATTAAGCTGAGGCTCAAACTCTGCCAACAACCTGTGATTTCGTCCATTGGGCCGCCCGATCAGCGCTCCCGTGGAACATAAAATTTCATTCATATTGAACCTCATTACGCAAAATGGAATAATAGCAGGCATCACAAATGCCTTGATTATTCCAATCGGCGCTCCGCATAGTTCCTTCATATTTCATTCCGCACTTTTTCATAACACCCCCGGAGTTGGGATTGCGCGGATCGTGGCGCGATTCAATCCGGTTTGCTTCTACCACAGTAAACATGAAGTCAATTACTATCTGCAGAGCCTCCGACATAATTCCCTTATGCCAAAAGCTGCGACCCAAGCAATAACCGATATGCACCGACTCCGCCAACTCATTCATGTCGACCACTGCAATGTTACCAATCGGTTCATCTCCTAATTCTTTTAGCACAATTGCCCAGTTATAATACTTTTCATTAGAATAGTTCGTGACCCAGTCTTCCGTTACGCTTTTACTAACTTCTTCATTTGGATGCGTCGGCCACATCAGATACTTTGTTACCTGCGGATCGCTGGCCCAATTTTTATACATGGCCTTATAATCTTCCGCCTGGTATCGACGCAGGATCAGCCGATCAGTCTCCAATGTTAAAGTACCGCAATGCTTCATCATTTTTCATTCCTTCTTCTCAAATACTCATCTCGATCCAAATAATAATACTCACACAAATGGGCCTTTCCATCCCACTCACGAATCTCCTCTCCCTTAGAGAGGTACTGAAATCCATGTCTCAAACAAACCGTTTTCGACCGAGTATTATGCTGCATAAAAGCATAAATAAACCGATCACCCTCATAATGGATAAACGCCAATTCCAAAAGTGCCCCTAAAATCTCTTTGCCAAAGCCTCGATTTTGATATTTTACTGCTACGCAGATTCCTGTTTCTTCATATACCCCCGGTTCTTCTTCTCTCATACCGGCAAACCCAATGGGCTCGTCTGTTTCCTTTAAACATACGAAATAGGCAGGATACTGACTATGATAAATCATTGTTCTTTTAAGACGTTCTACCGCTTCCTCATAGCTCTCCGTTGGTTTCCACATCATGGTCTCAGCCACAGATTTGTCGCTCCAAATATTTTCATAAATGGCATCCAAATCTGACAACCGCGCTTTTCTCAGTACTAAGTTCTTGGTTTCGATTCTGTCCATAATCGTTTCCTTTACAACTCTAAGTCATACTCCCATATGCTTAGCTTCCCTTTTGCAGGTATTGGATCAATCTTAGTTACACCTTCCAGCTGAAATCCATACCCATTCCATTCGGTATGCTTAATAATACTGGAATATACAATTTCATTTTTTCCCTTTAGTATTTTTCTAAATTTATCATCTACTGTAACACAGTCCGTGAGGTTCACCTTAGCAATGATAGCTCCGTAACCGGTTTGCCGCCTTCCTTTTCAATAATTTCAGGAATACGATCTCTAACTAACTTATTAAACTCCATTATTTTGTCCCCCTATATCTCTTTTCTTAATTCTACCACATTTCCACTTCCATGCAAACAAAAAATCTGCCAAGGCGAAAACACGTATTTCCACCCTGGCAGTCAAAATATACATCAACTCACTTCATCAACTTTTTCTTGAAATCGCCAGCAAATGCCCTGCCAATCCCAGAAGTTCCTCCTTCGTATCCAATAATCGCACTGTATGCATTAGTACACTGCGCGAAACCTCATCCTTCCAAAGTTCATCCAGATCATGCACTAACCAAGCACCGGCCATCACTCCATGCACTTTCGATTCGAGAAAGCCGCCAGCAGCAAGTTCCTCCCTCAGCGCCTTCGCTGTATGCAAATGTGATGTACCAAGACCACTATATACACTGCGCTTTGGATTCACATGGCATCCGTCCTCAATCTCCCGTTCCACCATAGCCAAAAATTTCGGATCCTCCAGCGTTACATTTCTTGGTTCGCTTTTAGGCCGATATACAGTAATATTATGCAAAAGTACCGAGTAAGGAGTCAGCGCAGCTGAAAACAACACCCCGTCGTTCTTTAATAACCGCCGGCTTTCACAAATCGCAGCAATCCTCTCTTCATACTCTGTAATATGATATAAAGGGCCCATAAGCAATATAGCATCCGCAGTGGCCGCCTCTCTCGGTATTGCACGGGCGTCACAAACTTCTGCAGCAGCTAAAGAACATTTTGGAAATTCCATTGCAAGCTCATGACTCATGGCAATATTCGTCTCCGACAGATCAAATAAGTGTACTTCATATCCTTTCTCTGCTAGCCACCACGCATACTCCCCATAGCCACCGCCAATATCATAGATAACAGCCGGTGGTTCCGGTAGATTTTCTAACAGTAATTCCTTAGTTCTCTCAAATTCAATTAATCCCACACCTGTTCTCAGGCGATTTCTTTCAATTCCAGCATTGTACCCTGCCAGAACTGTTTTGTCGATCGATTTCATCTTGTTCTCCTTTTTCAATTATTCTTTGCTGACCATCCACATCATCCTGCTGGTGGTGCTCGCTCTGTTCCGGCATGACACATTACCTCCTTTCAAAAAAATAAACGGATAAAAACTCATTTGCACGAGCTTTTATCCGTTTTCTTTGACTTTCTTTTTTCCTATTCATCAAAAACGTAACAAAACAAGCCCGTTGCCTATATCGACAATGGGTTGCTGCTGCTGATTCATTTTTGCACAGTTACTGTTTAAACAAATCATCGTTACGTTCCTCCTTGAATATTGTGGCTATTATATCAGCCACTTCTATATCTGTCAACACGAAATCAGGCTAAGTCCAAAATTACCTGATCTCCCTCGTAGATCACCATCTGCTTATTCATATCTAACTTATCCACGTAAGCAAAATATTCTTCCTTATTCTTAAAGAAAGGCTTATAGCTTTCCACAATTTCCTTTGCACGACTCGCATCATTCTCCAACAAAAGCTTCAGCGCGATCAGCTGCCCGGCCGCCGACTTCACACAAGCTGTTTCCGGATCACTGATCTTATAATCATCGCCGTGCTCAGTACCCGTCGCACCTCCGGCATAAGGATGAATTGCTGGCATCAAACTACTGATATCACCCATATCGGAACAGCCGGTACCCCAACCTGCCGGATTATAATAAAATGAATCCATTACGCATTCCATCGCTTCTCCAAAGACCTTCACAAAGGGATCAAAATTATTGCGCGGCCAATATCCCGGGAAGTCCGTAATCTGCACCTTCGCTCCAATCGCCGCTGCCGAAGCCGCAATCGCACGGTTGACCTTTCGATTCACCATAGCGATCGTATCCATATCCGCTCCGCGCACGTAACTTTCCAGGGTCACCCGATCCGGAATCGCATTTACTGAAGAACCACCATGGGTAATAATCGGATGTACTCGCACATGGGCACTATCCTGAAATGTCTCCCGCAGCGCATTAATGGCATTTAAGGCCAAATTCGCCGCATACAACGCATTCACTCCTTTATGAGGTGCACCGCCTGCATGTGCCGAAACACCCTCAAAACATACAGTTTTCGCAATCAATCCATTGGATCCGCCATTGCAGCCGCCGGTGCCGGAAGCTCCGCCGCTGGTATGCACCATAAATGCCAGATCCACATCGTCCAAAAGACCACGAGACAAAAATTCCGGTTTACCTCCCAAATACCGAATCGTACCCTCAGCTCGCTGCTGCAGGCGCCATTCGATATCGATCATCTCTTCCGCCGGCACCGCACACAAGCGAATCTTACCGCACATTCCATCCAATGCCCCCGGTTCCTTCAAAGCTGCTGCCAAACCAAGCAGTGTCGCCACCTGTGCACAATGTCCACACGCATGCACTGCCCCAGTCTCCGGATCCGCTTCCGGATGCTCTGGAATCACCAAACCATCCATCTCACCAAATACTAAAACGGTCGGACCAAGCCTGCCGGTGTCGATTTCCGCAGTAAAACCGGGAATGTTCCCGGCCTCTTTCAGCTCATATCCAAGTTTTTCAAACTCCGCGGCCAGATACCGATGCGTCTTCCACTCTTTATAACCAATCTCCGGATTCTTCCAAATATAATCCAGCGCATCCAAAATCAACTCTCGATGCTTTTCCACATATTGAACATATTTTTCCATCTTATTCCACCCTGTCCAGCGTTTCCAACGTGAACTCTTTCTCAATTTCTGCAAACTGCTGATAATTATCACGCAGCATCGTATAATACGCCTCGTTGTTCATTCGCTCCACGCCCATCAAATTGATATTCTCGATGCCACATTTTCTTTCCAACACAATTTTCTGCCGCAGATTCTCCGGCGTCAGCGCTCCATGCGGATACACCGTCGACTCACTATAAATTCGTGATACCTCGCCCATTTGTTCCATATGCCGCAGTACACTCTCCACCAGCGCCCTCTTATTTCCCGGCGCTTCGAAGGACTTGTCATCAAACATCAGTTCACCCACGCGGAACAAACAATCCGGCACCGCTCTGCGGATATCGGCAATATCAATTCCATGCCGTCGATCGCCCCTGTGCATCACCATGATCCCATTCTGCATGCCATCCACTGTAGTCTCTTTCATAAAACGAGTCACTCGGTCACAGTTAAACTTCATCCACGCTTCTCTCAGTGCCAACGATTCCTCGTCCAATCCGTCTGGAACTTTAGCAACCACTTTTTTGAGCGCTGCGCGCGAAACCGGACCAGACAAAATTGCCTTATACGTTTCCGAAAACTCACTCAGACATTCATCACAAAAGCAGCCCTGTACATCTCCCTCGTAGTTTCCTTGCCTCAAATCATCATCCCAAAACATGGCCTTAATACCTATAGCGTGCAGTTCCTCCATGTGACTCTTTGTATCAGAGATCAGCTTGGGGGTAATGGCGTTACACCAGCGCACCAAGTTTCCTTCGATATCGCGGCGGATGTGCCAGCCCTCATGGAAGGTATAGCAAGGTGTATCCAGCCCTTCCGGATGGCCCAGCGGCAGACCAATGCCGATCATATCGAAACCTTCTTCATCTAATATGTGCTTGACTTTTACCACATCATCGATAGGAATCGCATTGGTAACATCGAAACTGGTCACTAAAAAACCATTCATGTGGCACTCTTTCATCATTTTGATCCAGCCGGGTTTCTTTACTCCATCTAAAATGGTTTTCGTTCCGGCACAGGCCCACATCTTCATAGTTGATTTCCTACCTTTTTAATGTATTACAGCATGATTCTCTTCCAGGATTTTCTGGATCTTTTTAATATCAGCATCCACAGGTTTAACACCTGCTTCTGCAGCTACTGCAGCTCCCACACCGGCAGCTTCACCCAGGCAGCATACGATCGGCATGATTCGGATCGATGCCTGTGCTTCATGATCTGCTGAACTGCAGCGGCCAGCTACAAACAGATTGTCAACTTCCTTCGGCAGCAGACAGCGATAGGGAATCTCATAATATTCACCTTCAGGGAAATAATAATGGCTGGTACCGGTTCCTTCAGGATTATGAATATCGATATCATAATTACCGCAAGCAATGGAATCTTCAAAACGACAGCAGCTTACCAAATCCTTCCCAGTTAACACATATTCACCCTTGATCATTCGACTTTCACGTACACCGATCTCCATAGCAGTTGATACCAAATCGGCATTTTTCATACTGCTGAAATTATCTTTCATAAATTGATATACTTCAAATACCTGTTCTCTGGCTTCGATCTCAGCCTTGGTTACATCAAAGGGATCCACGGGATTCATTTTAACGATTCTGGTAGTATTGAAATGCAGCATATTTTTCTGAACAAGCTGGAATACCAGAATATTTTCTCTTGGATTTTTAATTTTACCTTCTTCTTGATACTGTTTGTAGAGCTTCTGCATATCGCTTTTCTCTTTCATGAACTGCTCCACATCCACATTGCCAATTCTAAAGCATAAAGTCATGGGCTGACAAAGCTGATCCGCATCGCGACCTAACCGATAACTGCAACCGGACAAAACAGCCAAGTCCGCATCTCCGGTGGCATCGATGAAATAATCTGCTTCCAGTTCCAATTTTCCAGCCTTTGTCATAACGGAAACACTTTTAATTTTCTGATCTTCACACTGAACATCACAAAGTTGAGCATGATATAATAGCTGTACACCTGCCTCCACAGCCATGCGATTCAATACAAGCTTTAAATGTTCCTCACTAAAAATATGATGATTGGCTTCGTTATGATGTTCTCCGGTACGCTCACGCACTTGGATCATCTTTTCTTTAATTTCAGCATATAGTCCTGCACTCAGCTCCTTCATGCTTCCATCGACTCTTGTGGCATTAGGCATAAAAGGGTTGATCAGACAGTTTGCGGCTGCGCCGCCCAAACAATTGGATTTATCAAATAAAAGAACATTTTTACCGCATCTGGCTGCACTAATAGCTGCTGCTGCACCTGCAAAACCGCCGCCTGCTACAATAATGTCATACTTTTTCATGATTCTATCTCCTTGTTTATAAAGTTATTTGATCAATATTTTTTCCCAGAATTTTGACTGATTTTACCAAACGTTCACAAGAAATCCACTCTTTTTTGCCCGGACACAAACGATACATTCCAATGGTTGCAAAAATGTACCAAGCCGATGTGGTACCGTTATCTTCATCGCCGGGGTATCCATCATTTCCCGAAGAGAAAGTTTCCAGAGCCAATCTTTTTACCCAATAATTCGTCTTTTCCTGATCGCCCAGGGCAGCAAATAAAAATGGGAGATGGAAGGATGGTTGATTCGAAATCGCCATCTGCCCAAAGTCAATGGCCGCCATTTCCGTCATTTCATGAATTTCACCATTATAACCAAATACTCTGTATTTAGGAGGTTCTGCAAACAAAGCGTCTAATTTTTCAATCAGTTTTTCTTTGCCCCCATAGAGTTCTGCCAAACCTTCTATGTCATGCGGAACTGCAAAGGAATTCTGCCATGCAGAACCTTCGGTATATTCTCCCCCCCAGGAACATGGATCAAAGAATTCTGCCTGTTTTCCTTCTGTATCTAATCCGCGCATGAAGCCAGTTTTCGAATCGAAAATATTTTTATAGTTTTTCGCCCTCTTCATGTACTCATCCACGATTTCATCATGTCCCAAAACCTTTGCCACTGTGGCAATACACCAATCTCCATAGGCAGCATCTTGGGTAAGATTTACGGACTCCCGCTGTTCATTCCGCGGTACATAGCCGTATTTCAAATATGAAAGAGCACCGTTGCGTCCATAGCGAGGATCCTCTGCTTCATTGTTGGCATGGTGAATCATACCCTTCAGCGCATTTTCCAGTACCTCTTTTGATCCAATACCATTCACTGCAGCTTCCGCAATTACCGCATCGATCAAAGTACTGGGCATACATCCTACTTCGCCTAAAGAAGGCCAACGCGGAAGCCAGCCGCACTCCAGATAATCATTCACAAAGCCTTCCAGCATTTCGGCAAATTCATCCCGGGCGATCAGCGTATATAAAGGATATACCGTTCGATAGGTATCCCAGAAGCCATTATCGGTATAACGTACACCAGATCTGGTTTTGCCATCACAGGGTGTGTAATGAACCGGTTTGCCTTCTTCATCCAACTCATAGGCCTTATGCGGGAAAAGGAAGGGACGATACATACAGGAATAGAAAGTTTTCATCTGCTCCTCATCGTCTGTTTCAATTTCGATGCGACTCAGCTTTTCTTCCCAATTTTCTGCCGCTTCCGCTTTCAATTCATCAAATGTTTTGCAGCCGCATTCCCGCGCAATTGCCATTTCTGCCATTTCTTCACTGATATAGGAAATACCGATTCTGGCTTCAACCGTTTTCTTTTTTATACCCACATGGACGCAAGCCGTACTGTTTTCCCCTACATATCGAATATTTTCCGAATCCACAGCATTGTCCAAAAATTTTACCACAAAATACATTTTAAAGTCTACAGCAATATCCTGACTGTGTCCATCGGTGGTTCCATACAATGTATTCGTCTTACTGTCGAATCGATAGGTATAATTACCTTTAGCCGGAAAGAACGAAACTACCGAAGGACGTTCATCACGATAGTTCAGCCGAATTGCAGCTCCACGTTCTGTAGGCGTCAGTTCAAAGGTACAATTAGAGCGAATAAAAGTAATTTTCAAATAATCCGGTCTCTGTACCGATTCCTGAATTCGATAACCTGACCACGCGCCGGCTGCAGTATTATCGATCACATCATTCTGCGGTGTCATAATAAAGGTACCATAATCATTGATCCACGGACTGGGCTGATGAGTCAATCGAACACCTTCAGCAAATTCATGCTCCGGATGATAAAACCAGCCTTCCTCGCTATCTGTCTGAATACAGTAGGCCGCCATACCAAAGGGCAGCTGCGTCAAAGGTAAAGTGTTTCCATAAGATCTTCTTCGAACGGATTTCGTACCCATTTTAATATTGACATAAGGAAGATATTGCATTTTCTTTTCTCCTGATTTCATAAGTTATTCTTTTGCTTTAGGATATTCATTGCATAACAAACGATAGGGCGGTTCATCCTCTTCAATAGTCGGGAAACGTCCCACCGGAGGATTAAAGCGATTGTCAGTATTATCATCATTACACTGACTCACTTCCCCCAGCAGAACAGGACCAGTGCCCTCTTCTACTGCAAAATCATGATACATTCCCTGTGTGATCCAAATACTCTCACCTGGCGTTAACTTCATTTGAGTTCCAGCCGGTACCACATGAGTGATACCATCCATATGTACCGTTACCTCGGATTCATAATCGATTTCTTCATTTGGTAGACTGTTATATACACGAATCAATACATTACCGCCGCCACGATTGATAATATCCTCTGTTTTATACCAATGAAAATGATTCGCCGCCATCTGACCTTCATTTAAGTATAATAGTTTTTCTGCATATACTTTAGGATATTTCGCTTCATTAATTCGGCAGCCATTTCGTATGGTAATCAGTGAAAATCCAACCTTATTAAAATCACCCAAACCAAAATCGGTAATATCCCAGCCTAACATGCAATCCCGGATCTCATCGTATTCATGCCCCGCATCCTGCCATTCTTCCGGAGTCATATGACAAAAAGGAGGTAAATAACAGTGATACTTTTCACACATTGCTTCCAGCTGCTTCAAAGCTTGATTAATTTCAGAACGTTTCATAAATTCCTCCTTAAAACTTGACACGATATGTTTTGATTTTCTTCATCGGAATTTTAATATTTTTAGAATCTAAAAGTTGCTGCCCCGTCATTTTCTCTGCCAAATTAGTTTCCTCTATCTCGCAGTTTCCTTCAATATTCAGAATCTGTTCATCTTCAGAAACATTACATACCCGAAGGATGTAGTCTTTTCCATCCTCTGCTTTCTTCATTGCAGTACAAGTAATAAATTCTCCATCCATGCTGATCACAGGCTTGTTCATCATAGAATTTCCCTCATGTTTCCCTGTTTGAATCGCATAGAATCGATCCTGAGCAAACCCATAGGCATTTTCAAACGCTATTGCCTTTTCCTCTACCGTATACGGAATAAGCGCATACTGTAGTGTATGTTCACCTTTTACCTGCATCATCGGTGCCGGGAAATCGCCCCAGTCACCAATCTCTCCCACAGCTCGTAGCAAATCCAATGCCATGGTATTGTTACCATCTCTCAGTATTTCATAACTGCACAGTCCTCTTCCGGCAATGAGTAGACCCCTCTTTTCATCCTCCAAACCGAAAAAGGCCTGCATTCTTTGGGTATTGGAAGGATTTTGCCATCCATTCCAAGGAGTGATGTCACGTTTAATGACGTCATATTGACCATCCGCCATAACTGTATTGGTTTGAATATCATTTGAAAACAATACACGCAAACGATGATTTTCACTTTGATTGTTAAATTTAGTTTTGACTTCGATCCTTCTTGCATCAGCCCTCAATGTAAACTGACTCATAATTTCATGTGGAATGGTCTTTGTACTGCGCGTTTTCTCTTCTGTTAAACCAGCCGGAATGTCAATATGATATGTAACTTCATAGGTTACACTAAATGTTGTTTGATCCACTATTTTCCATTCAGCTTTTTCCCTTGGATATACGCTTAACTGATCCTTAGTCTGCCAGTAATTATAACCATCTCCACAATCACCGCTGTCTTCAAATCGGTGCAGACCAATATATTGACAATTCGCTGTTTTATCGAACACACACAAAGAACCATCTTCCATAATACTGAACTTAATCCATTTATTTTCAGCACCATTAGCCAGAACCTTCAGATCGTTTGATACTGCTTGTTTTTTTCCCTGTTTCAGTTTATATCCAAAACATCCCATACCTTTAAGTACAGTTGCGAATTTGACTTCATATACATGCAAAAACTGAACTTTACGAAAACTATCTTTCGGCAACGTATAGGTAAACTTTTTGCCGATATATTGAAGCTGACAATTCACCGGTTGATCTTCCCAGTCAGTGATATATAATTCTTTTGGATCGATATACTCATCTAAACGAATCTGCGTATTGATCTCACCTTCTGTATATGAAGGATTTGTATGAATCACTACTATGTTAGTTTCAGAACCTTCTGTCGTATTCAAAGAAGTAGCTATATATTCTGCTGCTTCATCACGTGCATATTCCGCTGCCTGATATGCCTTTTCAAAACGGACCGCCATTTCTCTGGCAACCGTATCACAGCTACAGCTACAAATTGAATCGTGAGGATGATTTTTCATTAAGGTTTTCCAGGCATAGCGAATCATATGGCTTCGATAGGGATCTCCAACTATGTCTGCCAGCACACTGATTGGCTCACTTTGCTGCTGTAATAGATTCTGTACTTTATGATTATACAATTTTAACGGCATATGTGTGGTAGCAGTATCCACCAATCGCATCATTCCGCTTGTATACTGACCTATAATCTCTCCATGAATATCCGGAAAATCAGTTCTGTAAGGCCGAATACACTCTATATATTCTTTAAAATTACTATGCTTGATTTCAACTTTCTCTCCAAATAATTCCTGCGCAACTTCTATGGATTCTACAAGATCACGCTGCAGTGGTTGGTGGTCACAACCATTCATACCTAATAAATGAGGAGTTCCTGCATTTCTGGATGTTTTCTCAATTAGTTCTCCATATACTCTACGTGCTTCCTCTTTTTCTACAGGCAGTTCATTTGCATTATTGTACCAATCAGAAAACATCACACCCATCACACAAGATCCGTCCGGGCTATGCCAATTCAATTCTTTCTTCGCATTTCCTTCTGCTTCTGCTGGTTTATTATCTTCAAAAATAACTCCCATACCACGGCCAAATACGGCATTATCAATTCCAAACCCTCTCAAAATTTGAGGTGCTTGTGAAATATTACCGAAGGCATCCGGAAAATAACCGGACATGACCGGCTCATATCCATTTTCTTCACAATACCGAAGCCCCTCCAGCATATTTCTCACGTTGGCTTCTCCTGAGGTTAAAAACTCGTCCTGCAAAACATACCACGGTCCCACCTGGATTCGACCATCACGAATCAATTTTTCTAAGCGCATTCTTTTTTCCGGCCGAATTTCCAAATAATCTTCAATGGCTAACACATGTCCATCCAAATGGAAATATCGATATTCTTCGTCCATTTCCATTTTATCGATCAATGCATCCATCAGTTCCACCAATCTAGCTCTGTGTTGTTCAAAACCCATATACCATTCTCTGTCCCAATGCGAATGGGAAATAATATGAAGTTGCTTATTCATCTTGTCCTCCTCTTTTTACAGTTTACATTCCATCAACCAACAATCTACTTTCTTTCCTTCAAAGAGTTCATGTTGAGGAAGCTCCCCAATAATTTGAAATCCACATTTTTGATAGGCTCGTATGGCTCTGCTGTTATCTTTATGAGGATCCATAATAACTATATTCGCCTTTTTATTTTGTTTTAGGAATTCGCATATCTGTTTGATGTATTTTGTCCCAATTCCCTTATTCCAATATTCCGGCTCACCTATAAATTGATCCATAGCATACACAATGTCACAATTTTTTGGATAACAATATTCATCATACAGGTCATCTACCACCTTGTATATCTGCCCGTACCCTATTGGCAGATCATTGTATTCTAAAATAACGCGGAATCCGTCATCTTCAAATGGTTCTTCATAATGTTTCTTTAAGGCATCCAACGTGTAGTGTAGATCCCTACCCCCGTAAAATTCCAGTACCCTTTCATCTGTCAGCCAGCTTAACATAAAAGAAAAATCTTTTTCAGTCAATTCTCTTATTTTGAAATTTTCGAAAATAATTTCCATAGATTACACCTTCATGTACGCCGAATTTCAAAATTGATACAGCGATGTACTTTTCCTCTATATTCAATCAAATCTTCCTGCGAAATTCTTTTCATTCCGCATTTTTCCATAACACGCATGCTTGGTAAGTTTTCTTCGAATGCTCCGGCTTTAATTACAATATATCCCATTCCAAACAACTCTTTAATTACTGTGTTTAGAACTTCAGTTGCAAATCCTTTGTTCTGTTCTTTTGGATGAATGACATAACCGATTTCAATTTCCGTTCCTTGCATTTCCACATCATTAATAAAACCAATAACCTGATTTTGAAAATAAATCCCATAAACAAAATGTGCTGAAGATGCAGACAAGTTTTTAAAGTGATCAAAAAGCGTAAGCGCTTCTTCTTTCGAAGAAAATTCAGGTATCATATAAGTTTTTATAATTTTATCATCAAGAAACATATCAACTAAAGAATCTTGATCACTATCCGAAATTCTACTGAGCTGTAACCGCTCAGTATAAATAACTTCTTTTTTCCTCATCCCACTCGAACATTCCTTCACTTTTTTCTCATTATATCATAAAATACAAAAAAAGACAGAAAAAGCTTTTCTGTCTTTCTACAATTACTCTACTATTTATAAATAAAAATCACTTAATCATTCATAATCAGGCTTCTGTCCATCATGGGCAGCCCACTTACATTCCCCAAATTCCATTCGAGAAAAAGTCGCTTTAAAAGAGGAATCCTCTGGACTGCAAGCATATACACCAAACTTAATGGTTTCTCCACCTTCCCACATATGACAAACACGCATTTGGTTAAAGTTCATGCCATCATTTGACCATTCAATACTGTAGTCATCTTCTCTACGGCTAAAACGATACCACATAGTTTTAATATTCACATCAATCCCAGTAGTTGCCCAATCCGAAAAACCATGATTCGTAACCACACTACCTAAATTTTGATAAACATCATTTTCATATTCAACAGAAGCTTTTAACCAATTTTCAGAATCTAAATACATAACAATTCCACATTGGTCAAATCTATGCTTACTTTCAAACTCAGTCTTTACTGTAAAAGAAAAATACTTCTCATTAGTACTCATCTGTAATACCGGAGCATTATCATTTCTAAAATGATAATATGTTCTCTGCCATAAATCCGTAAAAGGGCTTGTAATAATTTCAATTTTGTTATTTGTAATCGTAAAACTTTCCGGTTCTCTTGTCCATTCAAATTGGCTCAAATCAAACATACTATGCCTCCAAACTATAAAATAAAAGAGCCAACCATTTAAGTTGACTCTGTGTAGTGGACACTATAGGGCTCGAACCTATGACATCCTGCTTGTAAGGCAGGCGCTCTCCCAGCTGAGCTAAGCGTCCATTTATAAAAGCTGGCAACCTCCTACTTTCCCAGGCAGTCCCCCACCAAGTATCATCGGCCGTCTATGGCTTAACCGTCGTGTTCGGCATGGGTACGGGTGTTTCCCATAGACGCATCGTCACCAGCTAACTCCCCGAGTTGGGCT
>JAZQUJ010000017.1:0-14472 GCA_045631245.1 Bianqueaceae bacterium | reverse complement strand
CTTTATATCCTTCGCAAAAATCCATCATGGACTGTTTTAATTCGGGTGTCCAGGTCTCCCACAAAGATTTCTTCTCCATTGGATTATTCCTCCTGAATTATAGATATATTCATTATATCTCCAATCGTCAAATTGCACAAGTACCCAAACTGTAAAATTTCAGACTACAGTCGGAATCTGATTCCCTTACGGTCTTCGTCGCTGACAGCCCCCGTCTTCTTATAAGACAGCACTTCATCACCCACATAGGTGACTTCACCAATATCGCCTTCGCTCATTTCCTGAACAGCTTCCAGCGGCACCTTCAGCTTCATTTTCTTATTTTTCTTATCCAACCGATACACCCATAAATACACCATATCCGCCGTACCTCGGGCTACCGAACTACCCAAACTGAACTCTCCGCCCTGGGTCATGCGCACATTTCGCTCCGCTTCCCCATTGCTTTTATCGATACCTGCAATCTGCACTTTGGCCGATTGCTCCTTACCGGACCGCTTCACTCTTTCTCGGAATATGCTGCGGCTAAACAGGAATACACTGATGAGTGCCAATACCCCAACAAAGATCAATATGGGACGCTTATTCTCTGCCAAAGCGGCTTGCTGCTCCCTCTCTTTTGCTTCTTTTTTCTCCAGAAACTCCTTCAAGTGAGGCAATTCCTCCGCCTTTTCCTTTAATTCTTCCTCACGACTTTGCGCTTTTTCTTCAATTGATTTACTTTCCGCATCCTCTTCCGAGCCTGCGGCTTCTGCGCGCTCCACCTTCTCCCATTCTTCCATCCGCTCGCATAACAGCTCAAAGCCCGCCTCCGGCGAAAGCCCCGACCGAATACTTTCTGTCAGCGTATCTTGCCAGATCGACTGAATCTCTCTGTCGGCTACCTGTGCGAATTGGATGTTTGATAATTGCTGGTCCAGCAAGGTCTGAATTTCATCGATGGTATCCACTTTTCTTCTGTCGGTAAAGACTTGATCTATTGCATAATCCTGCTTTTCTTCCCAGGTAAAATGTTCTGGATAACAACGAACACTTCTGGTATATCCTGTGGCCTGCATATTTTTTGTACGGCACCAGCCATCGAATTTTTCTCTCCAGGTGGGTGTATAAGTGGTAAAGCCAAACTGCAACGCAAAAGGCTGCTTCATTAACTCCTGAATTACCCTAAAGGCAGCCTCTTCATTGCCATCACCCAGTACAGCTGCATAGCAGGTAGGCTGAGCTGCATATCCCTCTTTGCTCATCATCTGTATGGGCCAGTAGCCAAGATCATTTTGGCCGGCCTTGCCGGCTAACACATCACCATACTGCCATTCCATGCTATCCATAATACTTTGGCTCCAGTTAATCAGTCCCATCACACTGTGGTAAGTATTTTCTTCACGATTCACACTTGCACTTGCTTCCACTACATATGCTATTTGACTGAGTAATACACGCCAAATCGTATTATCCATTCCCTCGCCTTCCGCATTCAGCTCTTCCAGTTCTGTACTGTATAGCCTGGTCTCCTCATGAGGCACATGCCAGGTTTGAACATACTGATCATCCCTATTAATTGGTTCTGCCCAAATATCTCTTAACTCCATCTCATCAACGGCTTCATTCCAATATTTGTTTTGATACTGATACAACGTGGTAAAAAGCTCCTGCTGGTTTTGATAATCTCTCCATTCCTCTCCTGCGGCATACCAAAACAGATCCAAATCCTGATCCTCTAATGCATTCACGGATATATGCGAAAGCTGCGCATAGGGCAGATCAGTATTTCTTTTTTCTTCGATCATCTGCAGAAACTCTGTATAAGTAGGCTGGGCCGCTTTGAATTCATCAGTAGCTCCCACCATTCCATTCACATTATAAAGAATGGGAACCAATAACTGCCGCCCGTCCAATATTCCTGCTTTCAACACCGACTGCTGATAATTTTCATCTTCATAGATGCCCTCCTCCTCAAATCGTGACCCAAAATCCATATAATCGCCGGTGGTCACTTCCTTGATCAAGCTTTCATCGTAAGAATTATTGTACAATATGATCTTAGTAGCTCCATCACCCTCGGCATTTTTTAAACTCTCCCGAAGTTCTTCCCAGCTTCCAAAGATCAAGTACTGGATCTTAACGCCACTGCGATACTCCAAGCCACTCATAATCGAATGGAAGGAGGCGTGCAGCTGGGCTTCGGCACCAATGGTATACGCCATTCCATGCCGGACCGTATGAAACTCATACTGATATTCTCCATATGCGGCAGACTCCTCCGGCACCGGGATCACATCGTAAATCTCTACCGTCAGTTGTTCTTCTTCTTTTTCTTCCCGTACCTCGACCGTTTGACAAGCGGTCAGCAATATGCTAAGTATCATGATAAGTAAAATACCTTTTTCCATTGCAGCCTTCATTTTTGGAGCCTCCTTTCCAAAGAAAAAGCCTTACATTATCTGTTACTTTTATAGTAGCATTATAACGTAAGGCTGTCAATTCTTTTTTCTATTTTCATTCCTCTTCCGGCTGATTTTCTTCCTTGACCGGCAGACGTTTTTCAACAATCTCTTTCAATAATACATAGGCCACGGAACAGATGGGAATGAAGATCAGCATTCCCACAATTCCCATTAGGTTGCCGCCGATGGTAACAGCTACTAAAACCCAAATGGAGGGTAATCCCACTGAATTTCCCACCACATGGGGATAGATCAAATTTCCTTCGATCTGCTGCAGGATCAGGAAAAGAATAAGGAAAATCAGTGCTTGTAAAGGACTGACCATAACGATCAGCAGGGCTCCGATGGCGCAACCAATAAATGCTCCCACAATGGGAATCAATGCAGTTAAGGTAATTAATATACTGATCACTAACGGATAGGGAAGCTGTACAACCACCATGACCACAAAAAACATACCACCCAAGATCAAGGCTTCCAGCACCTGACCGGAAATGAATTTTGAAAAAGTACGATGTGTCATAGAACCAATACGCTCGATCTGCTGCGCTTTACCCTTCGGAATAAAAGCCCTTAGGATTCGTTTTATCTGGCTTGATAACCGTTCTTTCTGCAACAGTACATACACCGAAAACACAAAACCGATCACAAAGGATGTAACACCACTGATGATGGAGCTTACAATGTTAATACCGGAGTTGATCAGTCCTGTCGCACTGCTTTGAAGCAGGTTGACAGCCTTTTGTGTAATGGAGCTCCAATCGATCTCCCATTGAGAAACTATTTTTTGCAATTCCGGGAAGGGTATTTCTTCAATGAGTTTCTGTGCCGATGCCACTGCCACCGGTACTTGTCTGGCAATCAGTTCAATAGTTTCCACAACCCGAGGTACAATTACAACCGCACAAAATGCGATAATCGCGATTAGCATCACCATAGTGATGCCATAGGCCGCTGCTCTTTTGCTTTTTTTGAGTTTTAACCTTCGTTCAATGGCCGACATGGGTACATTAATGATAAAGGCTAACGAACCACCCAAGATGAAAGGCGAAAATAAGCTCAGCAATGACCCTATTGTTTCGGTCACTACACTAAAATGATTCAGTAGCCAATACAAGACCACTGATCCAATTACTAATGTACAGATCTTTTTCCAAGATACTTTTTCCATTTTTCATTCTCCTGCATTATTTATATTGTATTTTCTTTATTTCTCCCCAAAAACACAAAAACCTGCCACGATCATGTTAACTGATACGAGCAGGTTTGTTGAATACACCCGAGAGGATTCGAACCCCCGACGCATGGCTCCGGAAGCCATCGCTCTATCCACTGAGCTACAGGTGCAAATAGTTCGCCGAAGGCGAACTATAGCAAGAAAACCTTCGGTTTTCTTGTATTTTTGGCCTTCTACGAAGTATTGGTGCTTTTAAAGCATAGTCTATTATACATGATAGACTTTTAAATTGCAAGTCCTTTTACAGGGTCTTCAGTACAAATTTCTCGACAGCTTCTGCCACGCCACCCTCATTATTGTCAATTTCTGTCACATAATGAGCCAGTTCTTTTACATGAGGAGCACCATTAGCCATAACAACACTGAGCCCTGCATATTTTAGCATTGGCATATCATTTTCCTGATCGCCCACGCACATAACATCCGACTGGGGTACATTCAAATACTTAGCGAGAATATCCATACCAATTCCCTTATCGATGCTCTCATCCAAGAACTCAACCAAATAAGGAGCCGAGATCACACACTGAGTCCCTTGCGGAACGCTGGGCAAACAATCATTTTTCAGTTTAGTGATCTTCTCCAGCGTATAATCGAACTCACCCTTATGGAAAAAGACGATTTTAATGGTTTCATTCACAAACTCCAGAACATCATCCACCAACTTTGGATGGCTTCCGGTTGCTTTTTCGTAATAATCGGTGGTTTCATCCCATCGCTCCACGTAAACCTGCCCACCGGTGTATAGCTGTATATTCATTCGATCACGAAATCTTCTGCCGGTTTCCACCATAGTGCGTACTGCCTCCGGCTGCATCAAGGTTTGATGAATCACTTTTCCGGTATCTGCCTCATATACCACAGCACCATTGAGGCCTACAGCATATTGACCTTTCTCCTTTAAGCCGAGTATCTTCAGTTCACGCTGCATTCCTTCCGGTGCACGTCCAGAACAAAGCACGATCTTAGCTCCCTCTTCCTTTGCTCTCATTAATACTTCTATATTGCGGTCACAAATTGCCTTTTGATCATTCAAAAGTGTACCGTCCAGATCCAATCCAATAATTTGAATCATTTTCTCTTCCTTCCTGTATGTTAGTAAACGGCAAAGACTTCGCCCTTGCCGTTTTTTTTACTTTTCTCTTACTGTTTTCCGATTTGATTGATCATATCTAAAATACGTTCCAAATCATCGGGTGAATAGTATTCGATTTCAATCTTACCTTTTCTCTTGCCTTGAATAATGTTCACTTTGGTTCCCAGAATATCCTGCATTCTCTGACCGATGGACTGATAGATCAAATCTTCCACCGGATCTGTTTCTTCTTCTTTTTTCGGCTTCTTTTCGGTTTGAACTAATTTTTCAAGTTGGCGAACGCTCAGTTCTTCATGAATCGTAAGCTCCGCCAGTTTTTTCTGTTTTTCTTTTGCCTCAATACCCAAAAGCACCTTAGCATGACCGGCAGAAAGACGCCCATCTGCCACCATAGCCTGTACAGATTCTTCCAGATTCAACAAACGAAGGAAATTGGCAATAGCCGAACGACTCTTTCCAACCTTTTCCGCCACTTCTTCCTGCTTCAGCTGATGCTCCTCCATCAGTCGTTTGTACGCAAGAGCCTCTTCAATGGGACTCAGATCTTCACGCTGAATATTTTCGATCAAAGAGATTGCTAAAGTCTCTTCGGAGTTATATTCTTTAACAATAACCGGAACCTGCTCCAGTCCTGCATTTTTTGCAGCCCGCCATCTGCGTTCACCGGCAATGATCTGATAAAAACCGTCTTTTTTCTGCACGATCAAGGGCTGAAGAACTCCGTACTGCTTAATGGACTCCGTTAATTCCTCTAATTTTTCGTCATCAAAGCTTTGACGAGGCTGGCTGCGATCCGGTTCCACCTGATAGATATCCATCATTTGAACACCGCCGCGTACCACTTCAACCTCTTTAACTACTTCAACTTCTTTAATGACTTCTTTAATAATTTCCTTTACCTCAGGCTCTTTTGTTTTTGCCTCAGTTTTTTCGATCATCGGCTTTTCCGGCTCAGTCTGAGGAGCAATCGACGCATCATTTCCGATCAACGCGCTCAGACCTCTTCCCAGGCCTCTTTTTCTTTTATTTTCCATCTTCTTGCTCCTTTACTGATTCTTACTAATTACTTCATCGGCCAGTTCTGAGTAACTGACAGCACCCTTAGAACTTCTTTCATAATAAATAACAGGCATACCATAGCTTGGTGCCTCGGCCAGACGAATATTACGCGGGATCTTGGTTTCGTAGATTTTACTGGGCAAAAATCCTTTTACTTCATCTACCACCTGTGTGCACAGCTTAGTACGGTTATCATACATGGTAAACAATATACCTTCGATGTCGATTCTCGGATTTAATCTTTGTTTTACCAAGTTAATCGTGCTGATCAACTGAGTCAGGCCTTCCAAAGCATAAAACTCACACTGAATCGGCACTAGAATAGAATCTGCGGCGCGAAAGGCATTGATTGTCAATATATTTAAAGAAGGAGGACAATCGATTAAAATAAAATCGTAATAATCTTTAATAGGAGAAATTTTTTCATCCAGCAAGGCCTCACGATGATCAACGCCGATTAATTCTATCTCAGCGCCTGCCAGATCCATACTGGAAGGGATGATATCCACCTTGTAATCCGGCATTTCAATCAAACTTTCTTCAAAAGTTGTATCACCCAATACCATTTCATAGCTTGTGGCCATCAACTTATCTTTATCAATACCAAAACCACTGGTGGTATTTCCCTGTGGATCCATATCGATGATCAGAACTCTTTTTCCTTTATCCGCCAAACAAGCTCCCAGATTTACCGTTGTTGTTGTTTTACCAACGCCGCCCTTCTGGTTGGCAACTGCAATCACTTTGCCCATATCGATAACCCCTTTCCTTTTAAGTTAACCATTATTTCACATTTCAATTTCAGACGTTTTTCATTATACCATATATTCCTACAAAATCCAAACCTTTTCCCAATGTTCCACGTAGAACATTTTCATTTTATATAATTTCCCCAATGTTCCACGTGGAACATTGGGGAAATCAATTAAGTGAAGAACCAAAGGTTCTTCGTAAAGATCGCGCTAGCGATCTTTTTTCCACGTGGAACATTCTGAAAACAAAATAAGGGTTCTGATCCCTCTTAGATCAGAACCCATCCGGATTTCTTCCTTATAATATTACATCTTTTCAGGAGCCTGTACACCAATCAAGTACAATCCCTGCTTAATTACCTGTGTTACCACATAGGTCAGTTTCAGACGAGCTTTCTTTACGTCCTCCTCAGCATTCATAATGCTGTTTTCATGATAGAACTTATTGAAAGCAGTAGCCAGCGCTACAGTATAGCGGGTAATCATATAGGGCTCCCACTTCTGGCAGGCTTCTTCCACACGCTTGGGGAAGTTTTCGATGAGTTTCAGGATCTCCTGAGAATATTCATCAGTCAGAAGAGACATATCGATTGCCTCCTGATTAGCAGGATCCCACTGAGCCTTACGCAGCACACTGGATGCACGAGCAAAGGTATACTGTACATAAGGACCGGTTTCACCGTCAAAGTTCAGCACCTGATCCCAACTAAAGGTTACATCCTTAATACGATTATTGAACAAATCGTGGAATACAACAGCGCCAACACCAACCTGCTGAGCCACCTGATCCATGTTTTCCAGACCAGGATTCTTTTCCAACATGATTTCTTTGGTCTTTTGAACTGCTTCGTGCAGCAAATCTTCCAAGAAGATTACATTACCACCACGAGTGGACAGCTTACCACCTTCCAAGCTAACCAAACCGTAAGGAATGTGTACCAGATTCTCACTCCAGGGGAAACCGATCTTTTCACATACTTTAAACCACTGGCTGAAATGCAGAATCTGCTCCATACCGGTAATATACAAGCATTTTTCAAAATCGTAGGTTTCCTTACGATACATAGCAGCCGCAATATCACGGGTTGCATACAAAGTACTGCCATCCTTCTTCAAAATAATACAGGGAGGCATGTTTTCTTCGGTCAAATCCACGATTTGAGCACCCTCGCTCTCCTGCAGCAGATTCTTTTCCTTCAAAATAGAAATCAGTTCATCAGTTCTGGTAAAGAAGAAGCTCTCACCCAGGAAAGAATCAAACTTAACATCCAGCATATCGTATACACGAGATACTTCCTTCAAGCTGATATCAACAAACAGTTTCCACAGAGCCAACGCTTCCTCATCGCCCTGCTCCATAGCAGTAAAGGTAGCACGAGCAATTTCATCTAATTCAGGATCCTTTTCTGCCTCTTCATGGAACTTAACATACAGTTCCAACAGACCACGAACACCCTTAGCCTCAACCTCTTCCGGATTGCCCCATTTGCGATATGCAACTACCATTTTACCAAACTGAGTACCCCAGTCGCCCAAATGGTTAATGCTTACAGTCTTATAACCCATAAACTGCAGAATACGGCTAATGGAGTTACCAATTACAGTGGTACGCAAATGACCAATATGGAAGGGTTTTGCCACATTAATGGAGGAATAGTCCATAACAACAGTCTTTCCTTCACCAACATTAGAGGCACCATAAGCCTTACCGGCAGCAAACGCCTCATCTACCTGACCCAGAATGAACTGAGCACGCCAGGTCTTATTCAAAAACATATTTACATAGGGACCCACAGCCTGAACCTTTTCCAAAATTTCGGAACCTTCCAGTTTAGCGGCCACATCCTGAGCAATCATGTTAGGTGCCTTACGCAGTGCCTTAGCCAAACGGAAACAAGGGAACGCATAGTCACCCATGGTTTTCTCTTTAGGAACTTCAATTCCTTCTACGATCTGAGCCAGTTCCAGCTCCGGCAGGCACTTAGCCAGTTCCTGAGCCACAAAATCCTTACAATACATATCAACTACCTCCAATATTTCCGGCTCGCCATTTTCGGCTCTGCCGTTTACTCCATGGCGGTACTCAAACACCGCCGGTTTGATAGGGCACCCGAATCACCATCTCGTAGTATCCCTCATTTTTATTTTCATCCACCTGAACCGGCACCCCGGCTTCCTTCATATATAAAGCCGCCCTGTTCACCGTGTTAGTAAACAATCGAATATCGCGGATAAACCGTTTTATTTTCGGCCTTGCCACAGGCGTTTTCACTCCTACCGTCATAGCGCCGCCTCTCGGCGTAACTACCTCCGGCAGCCTTTTCTGCCGTCCGGCCAGCAAGTCTTCAATATATTCTTCCGTTTCCCGCACATTCATGCCTTTGACCGCAATCAACTTTGCCGTCTGTACCTGCTGCTCTTCACTTGTTATCCGCAGCAGAGCCCGTGCATGTCGCTCCGTGAGACCATATTCCGCCAGAATTCGCTTAGTTTCGCCACAAAGCCGCAAAATTCGCAGTTTATTAGCGACTGCCGACTGAGTTTTACCCATCAGCTTAGCGATTTCCTCCTGAGTCATATGGTATTCCCGTGCCAATTTCAAATATCCAAGCGCTTCCTCCATATAACTCAGATTTTCCCTTTGGATATTCTCAATCAAGGCTAGTACCGCACTCTCTTCATCGTCCGCCTGAGTCACAATGGCCGGAATCTGCTTAAGACCCGCCATCTGCGTAGCTCTAAGCCGCCTTTCACCGGCGATCAGTTCGTACAGACCACCCACACGGCGCACCGTGATCGGCTGGATCACACCATGACTCGCTATCGATGACGAAAGTTCCTGCAGTGCCTCCTGCTCAAATACTCTTCGAGGCTGCTGCGGATTCGGTACGATCTTGTCCACCTCAATACATTGCACGATTAAATTGTCATTCAACTGTTTTTCCCCCAATATGCAGCCGTCAGCATCTCTATTATATAGGAAGAAATTCATTATCGAATGTTTCCTTCGGCGACGTTCTGCTTCGAATTCGAAAATTGGTAATTTATGCCAATTTCTCTTTCTTTATTTTAGCTTGTTTTCGGGGATATTTCAAGCTTAAATTTCCAGTTTTTTCAAAAAACGCCATCAAATGATCAAAATCACCCTCCGGCAGGTCCGCCCGCAGTGTCTTTTTATGTCGAAGCTGCATCACCTTCATGGCTTTGCCTGCCTCCGCCAGCTCTTCCTCCAAGCTCGGGCCCTTGTAAGCCACAAATTGGCCACCCTTTTTCACATAGCCACCGCAGTATTCCATCAGCACATACATGGGAGCCACCGCACGAGCCACAGCCACATCGAACTGTTCCCGAAGCCCCTCCTCATGGGCTGCATCCTCCGCACGACCATGCAGACACTGCACATCTTCCAGGCCAAGCTGATCCACCACTTCCTGCAAGAAATTCACACGCTTTTGCAATGAATCCAACAGCGTCAGCTTAATTTCAGGAAATGCGATCTTCAACGGAAGTCCCGGAAAACCGGCTCCGGTTCCCACATCGATCAGCGTGATCGGTGCTGCACTGTCGCCGCCTTTGGCCCCACGGGCCACTTTTAAAATCTCCGGGCCACCGGCGATGCTGTCCAAAAAGTGCTTGGTAGCCACTTCGCGGGCCTCGGTGATGGCGGTCAAGTTCATTTTTTCATTCCATTCCACCAATAGGCGGTGGTAAGTTTCAAATTGGTCCAGCTGCCGCTGGGAAAGGCTGATGCCCATTGCCTTGGCGCCGTCTTCCAAAAGTTGTCTCATAGTTACTCCTTTTTCATCGTCGGTCAGTATGGCGGTGTTGTTCCAGAAATACCAGCAGTACGTTGATGTCCGCCGGTGACACACCGGAGATGCGTCCCGCCTGGCCGATGGATCTCGGCTTTACGGCGCTGAGTTTTTGTTGTGCCTCCCGTCGAAGGCCTTGGATTTCGTTGTAATCCAGGTTTTCAGGGAGTTTGCGCTCTTCCAGACGTTTGAATTTTTCCACCTGTTGGAGCTGTCGTTGTATATAGCCATCGTATTTGATCTGAATGGCAGCCTGTTCGCCTGCCGCAGGCAGGATCTCAGGCCGTGTGGGATCAAATTCGCGGATGGTTTCGTAAGTATGTTCCGGGCGCTTCAATAAATCTGCCAACAGCCCGTGGCCGCCGGTGGATTTGGTAGTTTGAAGACGCTGAATCTCATTTTCGATTTGCTTCTTTTTATTAAGGAAGCGTTCAAATCGCTCTTCATCAATGAGGCCCACGCGGTACCCCTCTTCGGTCAGTCGCAGATCCGCATTATCCTGACGCAGAAGCAAGCGATACTCCGCACGGGATGTCATCATTCGGTATGGCTCATTCGTACCTTTGGTCACCAGATCATCGATCAATACGCCAATATAGCTGTTGGTACGGTCCACTTTGATGGGTTCCTTTCCTTGCAACGCCATAACAGCGTTGATACCGGCCACCAAGCCTTGAGCCGCCGCTTCTTCATAACCGGAGCTTCCGTTAAACTGACCTGCGCTGTACAGGCCGCTCACCTGCTTCAACTCCAAGGTGCTCTTCAGTGCCAGAGGATCCACACAGTCATATTCAATGGCATAACCCGTACGCATCACTTCCACATTTTCAAGTCCGGGAATGGTACGAAGCATATCACGCTGTACGTCTTCCGGCAAAGAGGAGGACATACCCTGTACATAATACTCATTGGTGCTCTCGCCCTCCGGCTCCAGGAAGATCTGGTGCCGTTCCTTATCGGCAAAACGGACCACCTTGTCCTCAATTGAAGGACAATATCGGGGGCCTATGCCATGGATCACGCCGCCGTAGAGCGGGGATCGATGCAGGTTGGCACGAATGATATCATGGGTCTGCTGATTGGTATAGGTCAAATAGCAGGGACGCTGCTCTCGCTTGATCTCTTCCGGATCGGTTTCAAAGGAGAAAGGAATCACTTCTTTATCGCCTTCCTGGATCTCCATTTTACTGAAGTCCAGAGTCTTGCCATCCACACGGGCAGGAGTTCCGGTTTTGAAACGTCGCATAGGAATACCCAGTTCTTCAATGGACTGAGTCAGTCCGCCACAAGCAGCCTGCAAACCGTTGGGACCAGTGCGAGTCTCGTACTCACCATGGATACAGCGGGCGTTCAAATAGGTACCGCTGCAGATGATGGCGGCTTTACAGGGATAGTATGCGCCGGTGGCGGTCATTACGCCCACCACTTTTTTCTGTCCATCCACTTCCTGCACATCCACCTTTACCACTTCATTCTGACGAATCATCAGATTGGGCTGGTTTTCCAGAACCAGTTTCATGCGTTCTTTATAACGGAACTTATCAGCCTGGGCGCGTAGAGAATGCACCGCCGGGCCCTTTGCCGTGTTCAGCATACGTGACTGTATATAGGTATGGTCGATATTGCGACCCATTTCACCACCGATGGCGTCAATCTCTCGCACCAAATGACCCTTAGATGTGCCTCCAATGTTGGGGTTACAAGGCATCATGGCAATGGAGTCCAGTGAAATGGCAAATAAAATAGTGTTCATTCCGAGTCTGGCTGCTGCCAATGCTGCTTCACAGCCTGCATGGCCGCCGCCGATTACGGCAATATCAACTGGTTTTTCTTGATACATAGGATTCCTTCTTTATATAATAGCAATGTTTTGTTGAAATATGTTGCTTTTAGTCGATTGTTCCACGTGGAACAGTGGGAAACAATTTTCAAAATTATCTCTGTATTTGTGCACAATACGCACAAGTATACTATCTTATAATTATACCAAGTCAAAGGAGGAAAATCAATAGAGCAGGGAGAGAATCCACTGCCATTACGATAATTTTTTACCCGATTTACTCTTTATCCAAAATACAGTATAATAGCCAAAATAGTATTTGACTTATAAAATTTCCCCACCGGAGGTTTTCCTATGAAACAACTGGACCTACAGCTTTTAAATGAAAACATCGATCAAATCGCCCAATACGATCTCGATCGCAATAAAATCAGTGGTTCTGCTTATTACGTTTGCCAGGGACACACAGCCGAAACTGCCCTCACCAAGTGCTATGGAACCGCATCTTCCCAATCCAACCTGCCCATCACCGACACTTCCCTGTTTCGATTAGCCTCCATGACTAAACCTGTCACCGCTGTTGCCGCCCTTATTCTGATCGACAGAGGATTGCTGTCTTTGGACGACCCTATTTCCAAATACTTGCCCAATTTTGCGAACATCCATGTCATTTCAAAAGATGGCAACGATTTCGGCCGGCCCAGCCGGCAACCACTGATTCGCGACCTTCTGACCCACACCTCCGGAATCGGCAGTGATCCTGCCAAGCATCAGGTTATGACCTCCAGTGACAAACAAACCCTCGATGCTTCCATCGATTATTACCTCCGTGTAGGATTAGATTTTGAGCCAGGCAGCCAGCAGCTGTATAGCGGCGTTGGGGCCTTCGATGTGATGGTCCGAATCATTGAACTGATCAGCGATACCGATTATTTGACTTTCCTAAAACACGAAATTTTTGAGCCCTGCGGTATGGAAGATACCACCTTTGAACCCTCTCCCCGTCAATGGCATCAAATCGTATCCATGCACACTAATATCGATGGAAAAAATACCCATCGAACCATGCCTTCGGGATGTATTTTTGAAGATTATCCTTGCACTCACTATTTAGGCGGTGCTGGCTTGGTTTCCTCTTTGAAAGACTACAGCCGTTTTGCACAGATGCTTTTAAATAATGGCCGCACATCACAGACACAGATGATATCCTCCCATACCTTCCGCCTGTTGTACACCCCTCAGGTTTCCAAGCAGATCATGCCCGGGGCTGAGCGCTGGGGACTCGGCGTTCGTGTGATTACCGAAGATTCTTACCCTTATTTACCTGTGGGCACCTTCGGTTGGAGCGGGGCCTACGGTTCACATTTTTGGGTAGATCCTGAAAATGAACTGATCGCAGTATACATGAAAAACTCACAAATAGACGGCGGGGCAGGCAACGAGTCAGCCCGCAAATTTGAAGAAGCTGTTTATCGCAGTCTGCATTGCTGATTCAAAGTTTCTTTTTAAAAAATAAGCGTCGGAATCAAATTCCGGCGCTCATTTTTTCTTTCAATTCTAACACTTTTTCTTCAATCTTCCGAATCGTATACAAGAACGCTTCATCCTCTTTGCCACTCGGATCCTCCAATCCCCAATCTTCCCTCCATTTACAAGGCAAGGTTGGACACTGCACATTACAGCCCATGGTGATCACCACATCCACCTCCGGAATGTCGCTCAGCAGCTTACTATGCTGAGTCTCCTCCATGTCGATGCCATGAACCTGCTTCATCAGACGCACCGCATCCTGATTTATCTGCGGCTTCGTCTCCGTACCGGCAGAATAGCTTTCAAACACATCCGCCGCCAGCTTTTTGCCCAGTGCCTCCGCGATCTGGCTCCGACAGGAATTATGTACGCATACAAAAGCAACCTTTGGTTTGTTCATATTCATTACACCCCGACACCGCTGTAAAAAAGACAGCGCGTTCCAATACACTGCGCGTTCATCTGACTTCTGCTGCACACCGGTACCGTCTTTTCCATCTGCACTCCAAGCTGCTCCGCAGCAAAATCGATGGCGGCCAAAATCGAAAGATAGGAATCTCGCTTACAGCAGCGCGGGCCTCCCACCTGACCAATACTATCTAAAGCCTTAGATGTCATTCGGTTGCTCAGTCCCCAGGGTTCTTTAGCAAGGGGGGTCGACTTAGTGATGATCGACATGAACTGTCCGGCACTTACGCCAGCGCCGCAGGCGCCCCAAAAGCCACAGGCTCCGCCGGGCACCGCTCTGCCGCGGCTGGACAT
>JAZQUJ010000016.1:0-12184 GCA_045631245.1 Bianqueaceae bacterium | reverse complement strand
ACGCCCGCCACTCCTACGAGGACAACATCATGCCCGTAGAGGAAGCCTATGAAAAGTATCATGATCGCATCGCCATTTTGGGCGGTATCGATGTAAACTTCATCTGCCGTGAGACCCCTGAAAACATTTACCGGCGCAGCCGGGAAATGCTGGAGCGAACCGCCGATCGCGGTGGCTACGCACTGGGAAGCGGAAACAGCATTCCCGCCTATATCCCTGTGGACGGATATATGGCAATGGTGAAGGCAGCACACGACTTTAGCTAAACTAAAATCCGCAGAACGAGGAATGAGATTCCTATGTTCTGCGGATTTTGTTTAGCTTCTGGATCATCTGTGGCGAGAGTGGTTGCAAAGGTTAGGAAGGTCCGTGGTGGTATTTATAAAGAAGCGAATATTTTCTTTCTGTATCTGCCACACTATTTCCAAAAACGGAGGCGACTATGAATCATCTGCAAAACGAAAAATCTCCCTACCTTCGCCAGCACCGACACCAGCCGGTGGACTGGTATCCTTGGGGAGATGAGGCTTTTTCAAAAGCTAAAGCAGAAAACAAGCCGGTGCTTCTCAGCATCGGCTATTCCACTTGCCACTGGTGCCATGTGATGGCCCATGAATCCTTTGAAGACGAAGAGGTGGCGAAAAAGATGAATCGAGATTTCATTGCTATCAAGCTGGATCGGGAGGAACGGCCGGACATCGATAGTATCTATATGAAGGTGTGTCAGGGGCTTACCGGTTCCGGCGGCTGGCCGCTGACCATTCTTATGACGCCGGATCAGCATCCCTTTTTCGCGGCTACCTATCTGCCGACAGCACCCTTTCTGAACTTGCTTGATAAGGTAAGCCAAAAGTGGAAGGAGGATTCGTCCGGCCTGCGCAGTACCGGGCGGCAGATTGTGGACTGGCTACAGACCATTCAAGAGGAAAGCAAAGATGATGCCCCTGCTCTGGAAACTGTGTACCGACAGGCCTACCGCTGGTTTCAGCGCACCTACGATAAAAAGTGGGGCGGCTTTGGAAGGGCACCCAAGTTTCCCAGCGCCCATAATCTGCTCTTTTTACTGCAGATGGCAGAGCTTGTACTGGATGCTGCGGGAAAGGCGGACCAACTCTCCGGCTCTGCCATGGTGCATCATACGCTAAGGTGCATGGCACAGGGCGGCATGTACGATCATCTGGGTGGCGGCTTTTCCCGTTACAGTACCGATGAAAAGTGGCTGGTGCCTCATTTTGAAAAGACTCTGTACGACAATGCACTGCTAGCCATGGCTTATAGCGAAGCGGGCTATGGCAGCGTCGCCTGTGAGATCTTGGATTATGCGCTGCGGGAACTGACCCATCCGGAGGGCGGTTTCTACTGTGGACAGGATGCGGACAGCGATGGGGAAGAAGGTAAATTTTATCTGTGGACGGAAGATGAGATCAAAAAAGTGCTAGGCAAAGAAAAGGGTGAAGAATTTTGTTATGCCTATCAGATCGAGCCCAGCGGGATCCCTAATCGCATTGGACAGCCCTGGAACGAAGAAAGCCCCATGAAAGAAGAGAAGCAGATTTTGACAGAATACCGAAAAGAACGCTGTGAACTTGGACTGGATGATAAGATCTTAACCAGCTGGAATGGACTTATGATGGCTGCCATGGCAGTGGTGGGTCGTCAGCAGAATCGAATTGACTATATTTTAGCGGCAGAAAAGGCTGCAGGCTTCACACGGGTCCACTTGACCCGCAGCTCCGGGCGGCTGTGGCATTGTTTCAGCGACGGCGAAACCGCCCACATGGGTCAGCTCAGTGATTATGCATATTACGCTTATGGTCTGTTAGAACTGTTTCGCAGCACCCAAAAAGCTGATTATCTGCTGCAGGCTGTGCAGACCGCCCAGTGGATGGAGATGCTATTTGCCGATGAAGCAAAGGGCGGCTATTATGAAACGGCAAAGGACAGCGAAGGTCTGATAGCACGTCTTAAGGAAACCGATGATGGGGCTCTGCCCTCCAGCAATAGTGTTGCCGCATTTGTTTTGGCAGATCTTGGGGCCCTGACCGGCGAGCGCCGGTGGCGCGAGGCAGCGGATAAGCAGGCGTATTTTTGCCGCCGTGCGGCTCAAAATACCCCGGCGGGCAGCAGCTTTTTCTTATGGGCGATGCTGCGGAGCAAACGGCAGCGTAAGCTTTTGGTCTGTGTGTCGGCGGATGAGGATTTTGTGGCACCGCCATTAAAAGCTGATGTGCGGCTGATGGTGAAGACGGCGGCGAATGCGCAGATTTTGGGTAACGTGGCTCCCTTTACGAAGGAGTATCCGATTCCGGCGGAGGGGACGGTGTATTATTTGTGCGAGAATGGGGCCTGTCAGCTGCCGAGCCGGGAAGTTCCGCGGGAGGTGCTTGAAGAACGAGCCTAAGTGTGATATTATCAGCCCATAGTAGCTTAAGCTGACCTGAAAAGGAGATATCACCCATGAAGAAGATCGCCATTATTTACGGAGCACCGCGCTCCGGTGTGTATAAAAAAGCTGTGGAAACGCTGAGTCAGTTCTTGCTGGACTACACCTATGAGTATCCGGTATGTCTTGCCTACGATTCGGAGGCAGATTACTCGGCGTACCGCTGCATTTATATCGGTACTAAGGAAGATAACGCCTATCTTGCCGCCAGCGGCGTGGAAGTGCCGAAGCAGGCGGAGGGGTATGGAATCCGTGTGGCCAACGATACCGTGATGATTGCGGGCACCGACGATGCGGGCGTGCTGTATGGCTGTATCGATTTTTACAACAAATATATTATGAAGTACGAGTTCCCCCACGACAATACCTACTACCGCATCAACTTTTTCGAGAAGGACCTGCCGGATTTTGAATATAGTTCCGCGCCGGCGGTGAAAAACCGCGGTATCTGGACCTGGGGACATGTGATCTACGATTATCGCGGGTTCATCGATAACATGATGAAGCTGAAGATGAACACTCTCATTATGTGGAACGACTTTGTACCCATCAATGGTAAGGAGATCGTGGATTACGCCCACGCCTGCGGCGTGAAGATCATTTGGGGCTTCCCCTGGTGCTGGGATACCCACTGTGACCGCTTCGATTTGGAAACTGTGTTTGAATATTCCGGCGAAATCTTTGCAAAATACGAAAGAGAATACGCAGCTCTGGGCGGCGACGGTATCTATTTCCAGTCTTTCACTGAGTTGAATCAGGAGCACATCGGCGGTATTCTGATCGCCGAGGCGGTGACGGAGTTCGTAAACCGCACATCGGCACTGTTTTATGAAAAGTATCCGGATATCGAGCTGCAGTTTGGCCTGCATGTGGAGTCGGTGAAGAACCGATTGGAGTATCTGAAAAAGGTGGATCCCCGCATGCGCATTGTATGGGAGAACTGTGGAGCCTTTCCGTTTTCCTATATTCCCGCGGATGTGGAAAGCTTCGATGAAACTGTGGATTTTGTGGATAAGATCGCTTGGCTGCGCGGTGAGGATGATCACTTCGGCGTGGTGACCAAGGGCTTTACCAAGCTGTTGTGGCCGGAGTTTGAGCACCTGACCGGACCCGCCAACATCGGCACTAGCTCGGAATATATGAAGCGCGATCGCATCATACGCAAGAGCCGCATCTGGAAGTATCTGCAGGCCTATTGGCTCACCAACGCGGATAAGGCCTACGAAATGGTAAAGGCCATGGCAGCTCGTAAGGGCGGCAATCTGGACATCACCGCGCTGGTGGAGGATGGCATGTTTGAAGAAAACATCATGTACCCGGTGGCACTGTATTCGGAAATGCTGTGGGATTGTGGGGCCGATATTAAAACCATGATGAGCGAAGTGGCGCTTAGGAATTACGTGACCTTTGCATAAATTTCCAACAGCTGCATATACTATGGTCAATTCAGTTGGAAGAACCGCAGGTTTTTCTTAAAGTTTCGCATAGCTGAACTTTTTCCATAGCAGAAAGGACGATTCAAATGAAATTAGCAATGCAAATTGAAAAGATAATCGCTCGAGAAATCCTCGATTCTCGTGGTAATCCCACCGTGGAAGCGGAGGTGACTCTGGCGGACGGCAGCCGCGGCGTGGGCATTTCTCCCAGCGGCGCTTCCACCGGCGAGTTCGAGGCCCTGGAGCTGCGCGACGGCGACCCTGCCCGCTACAAGGGCAAGGGCGTGCAGCAGGCCGTACACAATGTGAACGGTCCTATTTTTCATGCTCTCAAAGGTATGAACGCCGGCAACATCTACGCCATCGACCAGGCTCTCATCCGCGCCGATGGCACCAAGGACAAGTCTAATCTGGGCGCCAATGCCATGCTGGCGGTATCCATCGCCTGTGCCCGCGCAGCGGCAAACTGTTTGCGCATCCCGCTCTATCGGTTTTTAGGCGGGATCAATGGCAGAAAACTTCCCGTACCCATGATGAACATCATGAATGGCGGTGCCCATGCTGCCAATACCCTTGATGTACAGGAATTCATGATCATGCCGGTGGGTGCGCCGGACTTTACGGAGGGACTGCGCTGGTGTTCCGAGGTATTCTGGACTTTGAAAGGCCTGCTCACCAAGGACGGACATTCCACAGGCGTAGGCGATGAGGGCGGTTTCGCCCCCAATGTGAAAAACGAAGAAGAAGCCATTAGCTATATTTTAAAGGCCATTGAGAAGGCTGGTTACACACCCGGTATCGATTTCATGATCGCTTTGGATGCTGCCGCCAGTGAATGGAAAACCGGTAAGAGCGGCGAGTATCGTATGCCCAAATCCAAACAGGAGTGGACCAGCGAGAGCCTGATCGATCACTGGGATGAACTGTGTCATAAGTATCCCATTGCCTCCATTGAGGATGCCTTGGATGAAGAGGATTGGGAGGGTTGGAAACTGCTCACCCAGCGCCTGGGCAGCCGCGTACAGCTGGTGGGTGATGATCTGTTTGTTACCAACACGGAGCGTCTGCAGAAGGGCATTGATCTTCGCTGCGGCAATGCGATCCTGATCAAACCCAATCAGATCGGCACGTTGAGTGAAACACTGGCTGCCATCCAAATGGCTCAGAAAGCCGGTTTTCGTACCATCATCTCCCATCGGTCCGGCGAGACGGAGGACACCACCATTGCAGATCTGGCGGTAGCAGTGAACGCCGGTCAAATTAAGACCGGTGCACCCAGCCGAAGCGAGAGAGTGGCGAAGTATAATCGGCTGCTGCGGATCGAAGAAGAAATAAAGGCCTAAACTGAATTTTGCGGAGCGAGAAATCGTGGATTTCTATGCCCCGCAAAATTTGTTTAGGCCATAGTGGGTTTGTGACGGAATGAGACATAAAGCTATGGCAAGCCTGTGGCCGATTACTTCTGAAATAAACCAACCACCGAAACAACAAAAATAGCGGAGCATAGGAATGATTTTTTTCCTCGCTCCGCTATTTTTAGTTGTTTCTCACACTGGAATATTCGCAAATACCGATGCCAACACCACTGTCATAATACCGCACACGGCAATGGATAATCCGCTCATGGCTTCCTGAATGTCACCTAATTCGCGGGCTTTGGCAGTGCCGATGGCGTGGGAGGCAGTGCCGCAGGCAAGGCCCTGGGCCACCGGATCTACAATTCGAAATACTTTAAATACCACACTGGCTAGCATGTTGCCGGTTACACCGGAGATGATGATGGCGGCGATGGTTACCGAAACCATACCACCCAGCTCCTCGGAAAGCCCCATACCAATGGCAGTGGTAATGGATTTGGGCAGCAAGGTGATATACTGCTGCTGATTCAAACCGAACAGCAGACTCATGGCCAGCACCAGAGCCACGCAGGAAAGAGCGCCAATGAAAATGCTGCCAATGATGGCCACCGGATATTTCTTCAAATACACCAGTTTCTCATACAGCGGAATCGCCAAACAAACGGTGGTGGGGGTCAGCATATTCTGGAAAAAGGCGGCGCCGGTGCCATCGTAGGTACCATCGGCCTTTAACTTTCCGTACATATAAACATTGTAATCAATACCCGTAACCAGAAGCAGTACAATAATGATGATACACGAGATCAGCAGCGGATTCAGCAGCGAGCTCTTCAGCTTGCTCTGCAAAACAATGGCGATCAGGTAGATCATACCGGTTAAAAAAACGCCAAAAAAAGAAACATTCGAAAGCAATTCATTGATCATGATGTTTGCGCTCCTTTCGATTGTGTCGGAACATCAAAATTTGAGCGGCACAGCCGGTAATCGCCATGGTAAGAATGGTGGTCACAACACAGATTACAATAACCGGAATTAAAAAAGATTTATAGGATTCATAACTGGTCATCAAGCTGACAGTGGGGCCCACAAACATGATCGGCATCAAACTCAGCAGCCAGTTGGCCACCGCCTTCACCTGACGCAAACGAATGGTCTTGGTTATCAAAAGAAGCAGCATCAAAAGCAGACCATAAATGCTACCCGGCACCGGCAGCGGAATCAAATAGCTCAGCAATTCGCCCACCATCGACACACCGGCGATGATTGCAATTTGTCCTAAGTGTTTCATAGAATCAATTTCCTTCATATAAGTAGTATGCTCAAAACGATACCATAATTGTATCGTTTTCGCAGGTAAAAAACAATAGCCAAAGTGACCAAGCTTTTACTCGCAAACTGCGAAAAATTGATGGTTGAATGAGCAAAGTCTTCGTATTATAATAAAAATAATATCAAACGAAAAACTCAGGAGGATACATACATGAATCTCATTCCCCGCATCAACGGACCTATTACCCAGAACGGCGAAACCTGCGCATTCACCCTGCCCTTGGCCTACGCCGGCATCTGTGCTGCCGCCGATCAGTTCCCCATGGCGCAGTCCGAGGCTCCGGTGCTCACCTTCGAAACCGCCGACCTGCCCGCCGAAGGCTATGCCATCGACGTAGCCCCCGGCAAGATCGTGATCAAAGCCGCCGGCGAAGCCGGAAAATATTATGGTTTGCAGACCCTGTTCCAGTTATTGCAAGAGGGAGAAAATACCCTGCCTGCAGGTTCTCTTTCGGACGCACCTCGCTACGGATACCGTGGTTTCATGTGGGATGTAAGCCGTCATTTCTTTACTGCAGATGAAGTGAAGAAGGTGATCGATCAGTTAGCTCGCTTGAAAATGAATACCTTCCACTGGCATCTGAGCGATGATCAGGGCTTCCGTATTGAAAGCAAGAAGTTCCCCAAACTGAATGAGATCGGAGCCGTACGCAGCGATGAGCGCGGCAGCGGCTTCTATACTCAGAAAGAAATCAAAGAAGTGGTGGCCTATGCAGAGGCTCGTCACATCGATGTAATTCCCGAGATCGACCTGCCCGGACATACTACCGCTATTATTGCTGCTTATTCGGAAATGAGCTGCAGTGGTGAGCCGGTGGAAGTTGGTGTTGGCGGAGGCATTTACAGCCGTATTCTCTGCGGTGGCGATGAAAAGGTATATGAGTTCTTGTATGAGTTGCTGGACGAAGTACTGCCCTTGTTCAAGAGCGAGTACTTCCACCTGGGCGGCGATGAAGCACCTAAGGCCGAATGGAAGAAATGTCCGAAATGTCAGGCTCGTATGGCGGCTCTGGGGCTCGCCAACGAGGAGGAGCTCCAGGCCTATTTTACAGCGCAGCTGGTAGACTTTTTAAAGAGCCGCGGCAAGAAAGCGATTGTTTGGAACGAGGCTCTTGCTTCCGGCAAGCTGGAGCCTACAGCGGTGGCCCAGTACTGGAAAGAGTGGGGACCCAGCTATTCCTATCCGGAAGTTGCCAAGGGCCGTAAGTTCATTATGTCCAACAACGAGGAGTTCTACTTTGACTATACCCATGCGTTGGTGAGTTTGAAGGGTACCTATGTGTACGAGCCCGCTATGCAGGAGTTTACCGATATTCCTGCCGAGTCCGTTTGGGGTTTGGAGTCTCCGCTGTGGTGCGAGCGTGTGCCTAACTTTGAAGCCGCCTGCAAGCAGATTTTCCCCCGTATGTGTGCGCTGGCTGAGAACTGCTGGACTAAGCCGGAACTGAAGAATTATGAGGAGTTTGTGGAGCGTTTGGATGCACAGCAGGCTTACTGGGAGAAGGGCGGCGTTGCTTTCTCCACCGTGGCCGAGGCTACCATTTGTGGTGAAGAAGGCTTGAAGGCTGCAGTGGCTATGCTGCAGGCCATGATGGGTAATGTGGGTGCAGCTAAAAAAGATAAACCTGCACTGCCGCCGGAGGTAATGGCGCAAATGATGGAAGGCTTCCGCAAATTCATTACCGGTATGATGAAATATACCTATACCCCCGAGGAAATGGCCAAGTTTGGCGAAATGATGATGGGCGGTATGAAGTAAAAATCGCTTCGAAGTCGATTTTTGTGAAATTTGTTGTATTACATGGAAATTTGATTTGTGATATAATCGAATAAGCTTGAACGTGTAGTTTGCTGAGGAAAACGTAAGTCCAGTTACAGCAAACTACACGTTTTTTATTTTTCTGACTGGGTATTTATAGCCCAGCACAGCGCGTAGGAGGAAACAAGGTGACATATCAAGTTGGGGATCGTGTAGTATACGGAATTCATGGTGTTTGTATGGTTGCAGATGTAGAGGAGCAGAGAACTGCCGGTGAGGTGACGCAGTATTACGTGCTGCAGCCGGTATATGATGATAAGGGTAAGGTGTTTGTGCCTGTGGGTAATGAACGACTGGAACGAAAGATGCGGCGCATTCTTTCAAAGGAAGAGATTTATGAATTGATTCAGGAAATGCCCTCGAAGGATTCGATCTGGATCGCGGATGATGCTGTGCGGAAAGAACAGTATCGCCAGATTTTGCTTGCCGGTGATCGGCGGGAGTTGGTCCGATTGATCAAGACTTTGTACCTGCGGCAGCAGGAACAGAGCGCAAAAGGAAAGAAACTATATAAAAATGATGAAAAGGTTATGAAGGAAGCAGAAAAAATGCTCTATGAAGAGTTTGCCCATGTGCTGGATATTAGTCCTAGTCAGGTGCTTCCGTTTATCATGCAGCAGATCGAGGTATAATAGGAAAAGCAGAGCTTGTTGTGTAAGTTGAGGTGATATGCTTACACAATAAGCTCTGCTTTTTTATGTGTTTCATCGAGTTGACTACTGGGTATATGTGTTATTATTAGGAAGCCATGTAGTTGTTTTTACAAATACTACATGGTGTGTTTTCGATTTTAGGCTGACCAGAAAGTCAACTTTCCGAATTGCTACATGGTTTTAGCTTTTTGGAAAGGCCACCCAGAAGACATTTCTAAGTTTTCTACAGGGTATGCCCACTGATATAGATGAGACCATGTAGGCACGACTACATGGTATGCTTGTATAGAGCACGATACCCAAAACATTTTTCGCTTTTTACTACGGGGTATCTTCCGTTATGGATAGAAACCATGTAGACATTTGATTTTTGACTACTGGGTCATTAATCTTGGGAACTATACTCATAAAGACATTTCGGAAATGAGACCACGGTGTGGGGGTGTTGGAAGAGTCGTCATGGTTTCAAAGGGGGGTAATTGTACAAATCAACGCAATATGGTACAATGAACTTAAGTTTTATTCGGAAGGAAATACATATGAATCAAATCATCTTATACATTATGGCCGCGGGAGCAGTGATCGGCGGCCTTGATCGCATATTCGGCAATCGCCTGGGACTGGGAAGTAAATTCGAGCAAGGTTTTCACTACCTTGGTCCTATGGCTTTGTCCATGGTGGGTATTATTTGCCTGGCGCCGGTGTTGGCGATAGGCCTGGAAGCGGCAGTGGCACCAATATGCAGGGCGATTGGAGTTGACCCGGCCATGCTGGGCGGCCTGCTGGCCATCGACATGGGTGGCTACCCCCTCGCCGCCCAGCTGGCCGACAAGTCCGACATTGGCCGCTATGCGGGCGTTATCGTCAGTGCCATCTTCGGCTGCACCCTGGTATTCACGATCCCCGTGGGTATGGGGCTAGCTGAAAAAGAAGATCATCCGGCCTTTGCCAGAGGCATTTTAATTGGCCTTGCCACTATGCCCTTAGCCCTCATCATTGGAGGACTCACCGCAGGACTTGGCCTAATCCGAACCTTACACCAAAATCTGCCTATCTTCATCATTGCAATTTTGCTGATGGTCGGTCTAATCAAAATTCCCAATCAAATGGTGAAAGGGTTTCAAATCTTTGCTAGGCTCATTGAAATCATCATCACCTTTGGTCTAATTTTAGCTGCCGTTACCTACATGACCAAAGTTGAGATCCTCAAAGGCATGGCTCCCATCGAAGAGGCCATGGCTACGGTAGCGTCCATCGGCATCGTATTATTAGGAAGTCTTCCGCTGGCAGAGATCATACAAAAAATCCTTCAAAAGCCCTTTCAAATCCTTGGCTCTAAACTCGGCCTCGATGCGACAGGTATGACAGCTCTGCTCATCTCCTTCGTCAGCGTATTGCCGTCCATTGCTATGCTAAAGGATATGAACCATAAAAGCAAAGTGGTCAATGTGGCGGCTATGGTCAGTTCTGCATCGCTGCTGGGGGCGCATCTGGGCTTTACCATTGCAGTGGAACCAAGCATGCCGGGTGCCCTATTACTTGCCAAAGTCGGCGGCGCTGTCATTGCAGCAATTGCCGCGCTGCTACTCTCGTCGAAAAGTAAAACAGTGGGCAGGTGATGCTGGTGATCGCCGGACTCATGCGAAATAGTCTATGTTCAGTTCAGAATAATACATGGACGGATTGACAAAAAGATATTAAAATGGTTTTAAAAAGAAACCATGAAAATGGGTAACTTTGTACGAAAATTTTAAATTATAAGGAGTGTATTCTAATGGCTATGAATTTAGGTATTAGCAGCTACTGCCTGTGCAAAAAGCTGTACACCAACGAAATGACTATGTTTGACATTCTGGACTGGGCAAAAGAGAACGGCTGCGTTCACTTGGAGATCTGCCCCTTCGGTCTGCCTTTGATGCTGGAAGACGGCAAAACCCCCAACGTTGAGTTCGCTACTCAGGTTAAAGATTACGCTGCAAAGATCGGTTTGAAGCTGTCCGCTTCTTCTCTGAACGCTTGCTTCATTCGTCCCGCTGACGAAGAAGAAACCGTTGAGCAGAAATACGAAAAAGAAATTGAGCGTACCAAAGCTTACATCGAAGTTGCTTACCTGATGGGCATCAAGAACATGCGTGTAGACATGTGCTCCGGTCAGCATCCTCTGGGCAACAACACCCCCGAGCAGTTCGAGATCGACCTGCCTGTATTCATCAAGGCTGCTGGCGAACTGGCTGACTACCTGGCTACCAAAGGCATGAACCTGACTCTGGAAAACCATGGTCTGTACGTAAACGGCGCTGACCGCGTAATCCGTATCCTGCTGGGTGCTAACCGCCCCAACATCGGTCTGACCGTAGACGTTGGTAACTACCTGTGCGTAGATGCTGATCCCGTAGTTGAAGTAGCTAAGGCTATCAAGTATGCTGACATGGTACACCTGAAAGACTTCTACATCCGCAGCAACGAGACCATGTATCCTCAGCAGGGTATGTACACCAACTTTGGTAACATGGCTAAGCCCATCCGTCAGGACGGCAAGAGAAAAGAAGAAGAAGGTCCTCGCATGCCTCGCTTCGGTTATGTTGGTACTGCAGCTCGTAACACCATCCTGCGTGGTGCTATCGTAGGTCAGGGCGACATGAACATGTGGAAAGTACTGGAGACCATCAAGAAATCCGGTTACGACAAACAGATCTCTCTGGAATTCGAAGGTATGGAAGATGTAGTAGCAGGTACCTACTACGGTCTGGAAACCGCTCGTTACATCTGGGATCGCGTATAATTAAAATCCTCCCTTGGGGATCTATAACGAATTCTCACCTTATGGTGAAAAAACTCTGGGCTGTCATCACATCGATGACAGCCCAGTTTTTTATGTGAAACTATTTTTATGCGAAGCTAAATGCCACAATACCGATCAAACTAAACACCAGCATGATGTAACCGAACTTCGAGTGGCCTTCTTTGTAGTACAGCAACGACAGCAGAAAGACGGAAGTGGTGGATACAGTGCTCATCAGCGGATAGCAGATGCTGGAAGGAATGTACAGCAGAGCCACCATGATCAGCAGGTTGATACCGGCGCAGCCCAGACCGGACAAAAGCGAAAGCAGGGTAAAGGTCTTAGGTTAAGTCGGAGGCCAAGC
>JAZQUJ010000015.1:0-2381 GCA_045631245.1 Bianqueaceae bacterium | reverse complement strand
CCCCACGAAATCTTTGATTTCGCAGGGGCCCCTTTTCATCAGATAGATTTCCGGCAAATGAATTGCCGCAAATCGGCGGCCGAACTGTCGGCCGAAGAAGATGCTCTGCCCAAAAAGAAAAAGCTGCCCGTAGGCAGCTTTTTCTGTATATTCAACTTACTTGTTGTTCTTCAGCCACTGCATAGCAACCTGTGCGTATGCTGCTGCACCGGAGGGCAGAGCTGTTCCCCACGAAATCTTTGATTTCGCAGGGGCCCCTTTTCATCAGATAGATTTCCGGCAAATGAATTGCCGCAAATCCACGCCGCCATTCTGCCGGCGGCGAAGGGGTTCGGCATCCGTATTATTCTGTCGCAGTCGAGATATACATCATAGACAGCATACAGAAGATGAATGCCTGCATGAAACTGCCGAACCAGTCAAAGTAGAGGGACAGGACACCGGGTACACCAACCGTCAGGAAGGGTACGCCGGCCATCAGCTCACCCAGGAATCCGGGCAGCCATCCGAACAGTGCCTGATTGGCTACTGTCAGTGCGCCGTAGACCAGCGTGGTGATAACGCCGCCCGATACGATGTTGCCGAAGTGACGGAACGCCATCGAAACGGGGGTAAAGACTTCACCCAGAACATTGAAAGGCGCCATCAGGAAGATGGGATCACAGAAGCCCTTCAGATAACCGCCGAGGCCGTTGGTTCTGAGTTTGAAGTAGGTGATCTGGACGAAAACGACAACGGCCCATGCCATGGTCGTCGAAATGTCGCCGGTGGGAGCCCAAAGGCCCAGCAGCGACGACAGGCTCGAGAAGATCGAAAGACCGAAGATGGCGGAAATGAAGGGCACATAGTGCATCCATTTCTCGCCCATGTTTTCGTGGACCAAATTCTCGGCCATCATAACGATCTTTTCGGCCACTGCCTGCTTCTTGCTGATATTCCGCACCTTGAGGTCGCGGGTCAGCCAGATACACAGGCCGGTCAGAACGATCATAACAGCCCAGGTATTGACCAGGGTCTCGGAGATCTTGATTCCGCCCAGTACCGGAATGGTGAACAATATTTTCGCACCGGTTACCGATACATCCACTAACCATTTCCTCCTTTCTTACGAAGATCGGGTCTGAACAAAGGCATGACCAGAATGGTCAGTCTGGGGAAAAAGAGGCTGATGGCTGCCATGATCCAGTTAACGCCCGGAATGATCACGGCCAGAACCGTGGTAAAGATGATCAGCATCATACGGAACTGGTAAGATGCCTGCATCCTGCGCTTTGCGCTCATCTGGTCGGTCTCATTGGCCATCTTCTGGACGGCAATGCCCATCAGAATAAAGTTCACGATCGCGACAGCCCCTCCCCAGAGGCCGCCGAGGAAAACCGAAGTGTCATAATTAAAAAACATCGCCCAGACGATCTGAACAACCGTACTGAGCACAACTGTGCCGGCTGCGATGTAACCGGCTTCTTTCTTTACGACTTGGTTCACCGATCACCCTTCCTTTCTTCCGTTTCCATGTAGAGATCCTTTTTGCTGCGGCGCACCATGGATTGAGCAAAAGTCAGAAAACAGGATATCCCCGAGACCATGCCAAACAATACGCCGACCAGCACCACCCAGCTGCCCAATGCCCACCGCTTTTGAAGCCAGAGGGCACCCATCGTGCAGAGGATGGGTGGAAATGCAATGGAAAATCCAAGCTGGGTCAGGTGGCCGATATTCTGTATAACGGCTCGCCGTGAAGCCTTGGACATTCTTTTCACCTTCCCTTTTGTGTCAATTACAGATTTTAACAGCATATCGTCAAAATCCATAAATAACCTATCACATATTGTACTCGATTTTCACACATTTGTCACTACCCTTTCTGTAAATTTTTCACCTTCTTTTTCAGTATTCTTCGATAATTTCTCTTCATAATAAACTAAACACAAAACTATTTTTATAGGAAGAGATTTTATCCCCATTTTTGGGCGCGCTACATTTTAAAGCATATCTTTATACTGTTTTTACACCTTTTGTGCACATCAACAAAAAGAAGCCCCGTCGCCTTCGCGACAGGGCTTCCAAAGACCTTTTATTTACACAAAGATTGTGTTTTGAAGACCGGATCGTCTTACTTCAGGTTGAACCAAGCGTTCAGGCCGGGGTACTCAGCAACTTCGTCCAGTTCTTCCTCGATGCGGAGCAGCTGGTTGTACTTAGCAACGCGGTCTGTACGGCTGGGAGCACCGGTCTTGATCTGGCCGGCGTTCAGAGCGACGGACAGGTCAGCGATTGTGGTGTCTTCTGTCTCACCGGAACGGTGGGAGATAACAGCTGTGTAGCCGGCGCGGTTAGCCATCTTGATGGCGTTCAGAGTCTCGGTCAGTGTGCCGATCTGG
>JAZQUJ010000014.1:0-7887 GCA_045631245.1 Bianqueaceae bacterium | reverse complement strand
CATCATTATTCCTACAAGGAAGCTGCTCCCATTCAATATGTAGCTAATGCAGAAGTACCCATGCTGTTCATTCATGGTGATCAGGACAACTTCGTGCCCTTCTCCATGCTGCAGCCGTTATATGAAGCTTGCACCAGCACTGAAAAAGATTTTCTGGTAGTCATTGGTGCGGAACATGCCAACTCTGTTCTGGTCAATCCAGAACTATACTGGCAGAAAATTGATAGCTTTATCAGCAAATATATAACTGAATAAAATGCCATTGAGAAGATTTCTTCCTTCATTTGGACTCCGTCTTCTCTTTGACCAAAAAAATGAGGCGGGACGCACAACACACCACTGTAGTTGTAAGTCTCGCCTCATTTTTCTTTTATATTTGCTCCACCGAAAGGATTCCCTCCAGCGTCATCCATTCACAGGCAAGCTGATTTAAATCCAGCCCAACACCTTTCTCAATTTTCACGATCATGGTGTCATCACCCACAAACTTCATAGATAAAATCGTTGCCTGATGCTCCAACTCCGGCGCATACAGCTGTGAAATATAGCTTCGATCTTTCAAAACCACTCGCAACTTATGTGTTGTTTTCGCACTTTGCTTCTGCAAATAATTACCCAACGGATGCAGCAATAACATTGCCACAAGCATCAACACAGTTACCATAATAGCCATGAAATAATATCCGATACCACAGCAAAGACCGATACACGCGGTGGTCCACAGTCCCGCCGCTGTGGTCAGACCCTTAATACGATTATTGTTCACAATGATACAGCCGGCACCCAAAAAACCGATACCGCTGACAACCTGAGCCGGAATACGGCCCACATCGTTTCCAAATTGTGTCTGCATCACTTCGCTCATCAGCATAATACCCGCCGCTCCCAAGCACACCAAAATATGTGTACGAAGTCCTGCATCATGATTTGTTTTCACACGTTCCATACCGATCATGCCACTCAGCACCACAGCCAACACCAAACGAACTACAATCTCCTCCCAATTCGCAGGTAAAAATCCCATTCCTATGCCTCCTCCAATCCTAAAGCTTTCACCAGAAATTCCTTTGCTTGATTATGAATTTCATCGCTTCCCAGCGGATTCCGAATCGAAATCGAATCCAGCGGCCAGCCATCACGCCGCGGCTCCACCGCATGATCCATCATATAAAAAGCCGACGCTCTCTTTTCCTTTGGATCCTCCATTTTGGAACAAAGCTTACCGTTTTTATAAACGGCAAAGCCGTTCAAATAGTACGCCATTGCTTTACCACCCAGCTTTTTCACAAGCCCTGTATAATACTCCACCATGGCATCATCGTCCAGGCGAACACCCTGCGGTGTTCGAACATGAAGTCCCGGCTGCAGCGGATCATCTAGTGCCAGTGCATCAAAATACAGACCGGCGTCGTTGCAGACCACCACATCGAAATAACGACCGTAAAAAGCTGCTTTCTGCCGGGCATTCTCCTCAGGATCCTTTCCGGTTTCCTCCGCTTCTTCTGCAATTTGCAGGTCCGACAGCGTCAAAAATTCTAAGCCATAACCACTCAGCATATCTTCATAATAGCGCGCTTTCGCGGGATTTGTGGTTCCGATCAGTATTTTCATTTCAGTCACGTCTCCTTCGATTTTTGAATTTTTGTTTTCAAAAACCTTCATTATATAAATCGACATTATACTATATGCTGTCATAAAAAACAAGTCTCTTTCGTAAAATGATTGTCAGAATAATCGTTGCATTTTGAGTCTGTATATGATATGCTAGATGCATCTGTTTCATGAAGGAACAACCTTACCCAGAAGGGTATTCTATATTCGATTCGAGCAACTTTTGCTCGATCCACTAATTTCATTTTATCATCTTTTGAACCGATTGCCGTGAAGGTGATTGAGCTTTTCGAAAAAAGCCAACGCTTCACGGTTTCATTTTACTATCGGTCAACTTTTGGAGGTTTTCATGAATACTACTAAAAACACTTTATCCCACGTAAAACGTTTAACCTTTACTGCGGTATGCCTGGCGCTGTGTGTTGTGCTTCCTTTGGCTCTCCATGCCATCCCTGATGCCGGTACGCTCTTGAGTCCCATGCACCTTCCCGCTCTTCTCTGTGGCATCATCTGCGGCTGGCCCTATGGCCTCCTCTGTGGTCTGCTGGGTCCGGTACTTTCCAGTGCCATCACCGGTATGCCCCCCGCAGCCTACATGCCTCCCATGATCGTGGAGCTTGCGGTATATGGTTTTGTATCCGGCCTTTTAATGCAGCTGATTCGTACCAAGAATTTGTATGCGGATCTGTATATCAGCCTGCTTTCAGCCATGCTGCTAGGCCGTGTCGTAGCCGGAGCCGCCCGCGCGCTGATCTTTGCTGCCGGCAGTTACACCATGTCCCTGTGGGCTACCAGCTATTTCATCAGCAGTCTGCCCGGCATCATCATTCAGCTGATATTAATTCCTATCATTGTTGTTGCCCTGACTCGTGCTCATTTGATTCCTAAACGATATACTACTATCAAATAAAGAAAGGTCCGTCACTATGTCTTCTTTCGAAACTTACATACTTGAACAAGCCCATCTGCATCCGGCCTTTGCCCCTCAGGATGCCATTAAACTCTGCTATCAGGCCACCTTCGGCGCCGAGCATTTGCTGCAGGAAGCAGCCTCGGTCAAAGCTTATTTTGAAAAAGAATTCGCCGAAACGACCGCCGCCGATCTTCCTCTGTACGAACAGATCTGCACCGATTATGGCAGAGTCAATTTGGCAGCTTGGAAATATCACAAACTGCCCGCAGAATGGCTGTTTCAGATTTTCTTTTTGACTGCTTCTATTCCTTCCGAAAGGATTGCAAGTGATCTGTATGTCTGTTTCGATACTGTAAGTGATCTTTGCCAAAAAGGCCTTCTTCCCTTTGCCGATGGTAATTGGAAGGAACATATCATCCAATATAAGACACTCAACCAAGAGGCTGCAAGACCCGCTGCCGTCCATCACAGTAATTCCTACCGTGCGTCAGAAAAGCCGGCTTACCGCATCGTTCACACCAAATACTTAAAGATGCTGCCGCTCCTGCAGACCCTTGCCGCTCTTCCTGCCAAGGAAAATGGTCAGGCCACCATTATTACCCTCGATGGCCGAGCAGCTTCTGGTAAAAGCACTCTGGCGGATCAACTGACTGCCATTCTTCAGGCAGGTTTGATCCACATGGATGACTTTTTCCTGCCTCCAGCCCTGCGTTCCCCTGAACGTTTGTCAGAACCCGGCGGCAATGTTGACTACAAGCGTTTTGCTACGGAGGTACTGCCTCATCTTCGCGATCCCCACAGTTTCTCCTATATCTGCTTCGACTGCAGCCAAATGGATATGGGTGATCCACGACCCGTAGCAGCTTCTTCCTACCGTATTGTAGAAGGCTCCTATAGTAATCACCCCCTCTTCGGAGATTATGCTGATTTCAGGATCCTCTGCGACATCGATCCTGAAACGCAGATGCAGCGTATCCTGAACCGTAACGGTGAAGAACTCGCAGAAATGTTCCGAGACCGCTGGATCCCTATGGAGGAGACCTATTTCCAGACCTTCCATATTCGCGACAAAGCGGATCTGGTTTGGGAATCCAAATGATTTTATAACTAAAAAGCAGTTTCTGTTGGTGTTTCTTACACCGAGCAGAAACTGCTTTTATACTTTTAGGATTCTTTAATTTGGATCAATGGGTCACCTTTTTCAAAAGTTCCACTGCATCGGCGATCAGATCCGATGCACTCTGGTTTCCCACACCGGCTACCACATTGTTGCAGCGATTCACCGGAATCAAAATCTTTTGAGCCTCACTTTGACCAACAGCTACAGCCATGCGAGGTGTCACCTCGCCCAGAAGTGCATCCGCCACCAGAATTCCTATGGGGCCCATGATCACATCCACCTTAGGAGCACAAACTACAACCGGGTTTTCGCCTGTGGCGGCCTCGTCAGCCCCGCCTTTAATCATAGCCGCTGTAGCCATGCTATTGGTTCCAATAGCCAACACATGTATTGATTCATCATATTTTTTGATCGACTCCGTCAGCGCTCGGCCAATCTTGCCGCCCTGCCCGTCGATAATCAAAACTTTCATATTTATTCTCCCTTTTCTTTTGTATCTGTGCACTGTATTTTTTTAATTATGCCCGAACGTTCGAAAACCGTCAAGCATTTTCTGTCACTGTGTTTACCTCAGCCTGGTCACCGATCTCCATTTTAGAAATAGAAATTTCATAGGCGATACGCTGCTCCACTTCGCCCTCCACTGCAGTACGCTTCTGATAGGTACGACTTTGGATACGTCCCCACACTTTCAATCGACTTCCCACCTCGAAACCGGCAGCATAGCGGGCGTTACGGCCCCATGCAATGGCGGGAATATAATCAGACTTGTTGTACGGCCGATTCACAGCCATCAAAATATCGGTAATCTCGCGTCCCAGTGGTGTCTTACGATAGATGGGGGCCTTACATACATAACCATCCAAAAAGATCTGATTGGGCATATTATGCTTCTGCAGTTCTTCCTCGGTCAGATCCAACACCTCAAAATCCCGCACGAACAATGAAAGCAGTAATTTGCTTTTTCCCTCGTTGTGCTGGTTATAGGAACGGAACTGTCCCTCCGCACGAATCACGCAATTCGCATAATTCACCTCCGGATTCAGAAGCCGATTGGAAATCATTAGCGGAATCACATCATAAGAAGTAGAAAGCCGTGGTACCTTCACCTTTACGGTATAAAACTCCTCACCATATACTGTATGACTGTAAACAAGCTCGCCGTCCAACTGACCAACGATCTCTGCTACATTATTTTTAATCACCTGATCTGCCATACCCAAGTAACCCTCCGTCTTGTATATTTCATCAGACAAAGCGGCGTTCTCTTTAGCTTTGTCATCTTCCATATATATACGCTCTTCTTGGGAATTTATGACATTTTCGTTAAAATTCATCTTAGGCACACTCCTCTCGCATAACATTTTACAAAACATACCTTGAAAAAACCTTGAAAACCTTTAATCTTAACATTTTGTTCACTTTTTAAACCTATTTTAAATGCTATAATAAAATCATCATACGTTAAAGGACTTACTTACCATGAGAATCTTGCTAGTAGAAGACGAACCCGGTCTGTGCGCTGCTCTCGGTGCCCTTTTGACCAAACAAAATTACACGGTTGACACCGCCATGGATGGTGTGTCGGCCCTTAACAAAGCCCTCACCGGCATTTATGACGGTATCATTTTGGATATTATGCTGCCTCGAATGGATGGTCTACAAATCGTAGCGGCACTGCGCCAGGCGCAGCAAAACGTTCCCGTCCTTCTTCTGTCGGCCCGAGCTGAAATCGAAGACAAAATTCAAGGATTAGATGCCGGTGCCAACGACTACATGACTAAACCCTTTTCTTCAGAGGAACTTCTTGCCCGGGTACGTGCCATGACCCGCGGCAGTGGAAAGGTCGCTTCCCCCACTCTTTCCTATCAAGATCTTTCCCTACACCTTCAAAGCGGATATTTGTCCTGTGAAGCTCAACAAGTTCAACTGGGAGCCAAGGAGTTTTTGATTATGGAATTGTTCCTTCGTAATCCGGAGCATATCCTCACCAAGGAACAACTGACCCAAAAAGTATGGGGACCCAATAACCAATCGGAGTATAACAATGTGGAGGTTTATATTTCCTTCATTCGAAAAAAAATAACCGCTGTAGGTTCAAGTGTACAAATCCGAACCGTCCGCGGCTTGGGGTATAAATTGGAAGGAGGGGCCACCGTATGATTCGTCGTTTGCGGCTTCGTTTCATCTTAATTGTAATGGCGATTTTAACACTGATCTTTACCGCTGTATTAATCACTTTTAATTGTCTCTTTTTCAACGATACCTGTTCGCAAGCTCTCATGGCACAAAGCAAAGCCGGTTTCACTCTGTACTTTATTCTATATGCCGTTGTCGTATTAATTCTATTCTCCTTTGTCGCCATCCTTCTTTCCAAATGGTTGATCCGCCCGGTGCAGGATGCTTTTGATCGACAAAAGCAGTTTATTTCCGATGCCAGTCATGAACTAAAGACTCCCCTTTCCGTCATTTCTGCTAATGCGGATGTTTTGGCAGATGAAATTGGCACAAATACCTATCTTTCGTACATTCAAGAAGAAGCCAAGCGAATGAACCATTTGGTCCAGGATCTGCTCACATTAACCCGGTTAGAAAATAATACCATTGAGCCGCTGGAATCCTTCGATCTGGGTCAATTGGTTCTGCAATCTGCGCTCCCTTTTGAAAGCACTGTTTTTGAAGCCGGCAAAACTCTGCAGCTAAATGTAAAAGAGGATATTGCCTTTACCGGCTATCCCGACAAGATCCGCCAATTGGTTGGAATCCTATTAGACAATGCCATTAAATATTCCAACGAAGGCGGTTTGATCAGTCTTACACTTAGTGCTTGTCGAGGCAATCCTGTGCTTGAGGTATTCAATACCGGCCGCGGCATACCCGCAGAAGAACACACGAATATATTTGAACGTTTTTATCGCATCGATCCTTGCCGCTGTCGAAACTCCGGCAGTTATGGTTTGGGCCTCTCCATTGCTCACTCCATTGCCACTTTACATAATGCCAAGATCGTAGTAGACAGTGAACCGGGGGAATACGTGCGATTCAAAATCCTTTTCTAAATTTTCACCTTGACAAAGGTTGCCTAACTCCTTATAATCAAGATATATTAAAGTTGTTTTAAAAACTATATAATTAAAAGGAGGATTTTCCTATGAAACTTGGTATTAGCAGTTATTCTTTAAACGCCCACCAGAAAGATGGTACAATGACCATTCTGGACATTGTAGATTGGGCAAAGGAACATGGATGTGACCACTTAGAGCTGGTTCCCTTCGATACCCCCTTCCTGTTGGAGGATGGATCGATCAACGTAGAATTGGTTACTGCCATCAAAGATCGTGCCGATGCAGTTGGCCTGGAGCTTTCCTCTTTTTCCTTAAATGCCTGTGTTTTAAAAGATACAGAAGAAGAAGTTCGTGCTGAAATCGAACGGATCAAGAAATACATGCAGATCTGTATCATGTTGGGTATTAAGAAAATGCGTCACGATACCTGCACCGGTCAGCATCCCCAGGGCATCAATACTCCGGTACAGTTTGAAAAAGATTTCCCGCGTTTGGTAGCTGCCATTCAGGAACTGGCAGATTATGCCGCTTCCATCGGCCTGCGTACAACTTTAGAAAACCATGGCCGTTATATTAATGGTGCAGATCGAATCATTCGCCTGATCGAAGCTGCAGATCGTTCCAACTTAGGTATGACCATGGATGTGGGTAACTTCCGCTGCGTAGACGAGATCAATGATGTTTCCGTTGAAAAATGTGTGCCCTATGCTGACTGTATTCATTTGAAAGATTTTTATGTTCGCCCCATCGATCGCATGGGTATGATTTTAGAAGCCGGTGCCGGCGCTCGAGGCGGTCGCTGGTTCCCCACCGCCAGCGGTAAGACTCTGCTGCGCGGCTCAATTTTGGGTCAGGGCGATCTGGATGTTTGGAATATTCTGCGCATCATTAAAAATGCCGGTTACGACAGCCATATTTCCATCGAGTTCGAAGGTCAGGAAGAATGCTGTGGTGCCACCGAGATGTGTCTGAAGACCGCTCGCTATATTTGGGATCGCGTATAAACATTTGCTATACACACAAAAAGGTCTGGTGCAGAATTCATTTTCTGCATCAGACCTTTATTTTTGCATTTTAGCTAAGTTTTACTCAATAGTTGATTTCGAATTTTCTTCTTAATCTTCGTCTTTCCATACCAGCTTGGCGAAAGCGTCACCCAGATTGGAAGTTACATCTTC
>JAZQUJ010000013.1:0-16032 GCA_045631245.1 Bianqueaceae bacterium | reverse complement strand
GGCAATGAGCTGCATAGGAGTCAGCACGCCCTTCTCCACCAATTCGGTAATACCTAAAGACAGAGCTGCCTCAATACCGGTAATACCATTCATTGCTTTATCCATGGGACCTTTTTCGAAATCAGCATGGGGAGCATGATCAGTAGCAATACAGTTAATCGTACCATCTGCCATGGCAGCCTTCATAGCCTGTACATCCTCTACGCTGCGCAGAGGCGGATTCATTTTATAGTTAGAATCACCTTTAGCCAGTTCACGGTCATCCAGAGCAAAGTGATGAGGACAAACCTCAGCGGTAATAGGCAGGCCCTTAGCTTGAGCCTGACGTACCAACTCAGCGCTCTCCTTGGTGCTCACATGGCAAATATGAAGCTGCGCCCCGGTGCGCTCAGCCAGGTCGATTTCGCGAGCTGTCATCACGTTTTCCGCTGCGCGGGAATCACCGGCCTTGGCCAATTCGGGCTCCTCGCAGTGATCCAAAATGGGCATGCCCAGCTTTTTGGCACGGATCATGGCCTGTTCCATGAGGTCTTCATCAGCTACAGATTTACCGTCTTCACTGATTGCGCAGGCACCGGCCTCGCGCAGGGCTTTTTGATCGGTTAGCATGAGACCCTGCTGCCCAATGGTGATGGCACCGATGGGCAGTACATGGCAGTAGGGCGCTTTTTTGCTCTCGTTAATGACATAGCGAACTACTTCGGCACAGTCGGTCACCGGTTTGGTGTTAGGCATAGCGCAAATGGTGGTGTATCCGCCGGCAGCTGCAGCCTTACTTCCGGTTTCCACGGTTTCTTTGTGGGTCAGACCGGGATCGCGCAAATGCACATGCAGATCGATAAAACCTGGGGTTACCCAGTAACCATTGGCGTCGATGATCTGAGTGCCCTCCGGCAGCTGAGGCGGCTGCGGCTGGATACGATCACCAACAATAAATAAATCTCTCACCTGGCACTCGTTGGTGGCAGGATCGATGACTAAACCATTTTGAATGAGTAAATGCATACGATGTTCCTTTCTTATTTCGGGTATCGATGATTGTTTTGTTTATTATACATGATATTGAGGCAAACTGCAACGCAGAATTCACAAAGAATTCTGTGGCTGGCTCTTGTGTTTTACTGGATTTCAGTGTATACTCATAGGATATTATTGAAAACTTGTGCCGCCCTTAATGCGGCCTATAGAATTGGAGTTTAGTATGGGTAAGCTTATTATTCCCGATGGGTATCGCTGTGCACTTTCGGTTTATGACCGTCAGCGTGCCATAGAGTTTATTAAAAAGAATTTTCAGGAAAATCTGAGCAATGCGCTGAACTTGAAACGCGTATCTGCGCCGTTGTTCGTTGAAGAGGCCTCCGGTTTGAACGATAACCTGAGTGGTGTAGAGCGTCCTGTTTCCTTTGATGTACCCTATGTGGGTGCCGAGGGTCAAGTTGTACACTCGTTGGCAAAGTGGAAACGCTACGCCTTGGGACGCTATCAATTTTATCCTCATAAAGGTCTGTATACCGATATGAATGCGATCCGTCGTGATGAATCGTTGGATAACCTGCATTCGATCTATGTGGACCAGTGGGACTGGGAAAAGGTAATCCTTCGTGAGGACCGCACCCGTTCCTATTTGATCGATACGGTACAGAAAATTGTAAACTGTATCTACGTTACCAACGAGCTGCTGAAGATCCAGTTCCCCTCTTTGTGGGTGAAGCTGCCTCGTGAGCTTCTGGTTGTAACCAGTCAGGAACTGGAGGATATGTATCCTCAGCTTGCTACCGGTTCTGAGCGCGAGAACGCTTTCATGCGTGAGCATCAGGATAAGGCTGTGTTCTTAATGCAGATCGGCGGTGCCCTGCGCAGCGGTAAGCCTCACGATGGTCGTGCACCCGACTATGATGACTGGGAGCTGAATGGTGATATTTTGTACTGGAATCCGGTGCTAAATCGTGTATTTGAAATTTCTTCCATGGGTATCCGTGTGGATGCTGAGTCGCTGGAACGTCAGCTGGTGGCTTCCGGTTGTGAAGATCGTCGTTCTCTGCCCTTCCATCAGGCTTTGCTCAAGGATGAACTCCCGCTGTCCATTGGCGGAGGTGTTGGTCAGTCCCGTTTGTGCATGCTAATGATGGGCTGTGCTCATATAGGTGAAGTTCAGTGTTCTATTTGGGATGCTGCCACTATTAAGGCTTGTTCCGAAGCCGGTATTATGTTGCTGTAATGGATAACTTAATATACAGTCTTCAAAGTGTTGTTCCGCTTTTTGTACTTATTTTAATGGGTTACCTGCTGCGCCGGTTTAAGATCGTCAACGATGCTTTCGTGGATGTGGGTACTAAAATCGGTTTTAAAATGGCTCTGCCGGTGTTGCTCTTCCAGCAGGTATCTTCTGCTGATCTGAACACTGCATTTAATCCTAATTTGGTATTGTTTGCTGTAGCTGCCATTTTAGCAGTGGTTGGCCTTTCCTGTTTACTGGTACCCCTCATGGTAAAAGGCAATGCCCAGCGAGGTGCCATTATTCAAGCACTCTATCGCGGCAATTTTGCTATTTTAGGTGTACCTCTGGCCATCAACATGTTTGGTGAAGTGGGCGCTGCTCCCACATCGCTCCTGCTTCCCTTTACGGTTCCGATCTACAATGCTACCGCTGTTATCGTTTTAACCGTATTTGATCCGGCATATGAAGGCAAGAAAACGATTCCTGTCAAAAAGATTTTAAAAGGTATTATAACTAACCCTCTGATCATTGGTATTGTACTGGGACTCCCCTTCTCCATTTTGGATATCGAGATTCCTGTTTTGGTAGATAAGAGTTTGGATAACCTTTCTTCTCTGGCTACTCCCTTATCGCTGATCTGTCTGGGTGCCCAGTTTACCTTTAAGGCTGCAAAGGATAATTTGAAACTGTCGGTTACTGCCACAGTTGTCAAACAACTGTTGATCCCTTCGGTTGTACTGCTTGTTGCCGCATTGCTGGGTTTCCGCGGCGGAGAACTTGGTGCCATCTTCATTTTGTTCATGGCTCCCACCGCCATTTCCAGCTACATCATGGCCAAAAACATGCATTCGGATGATCTGCTGGCCGCTCAGATATTGATTCTGACTACACTGACTTCCTGTTTCACCTTAACCGCCGGCATTTTCCTGCTGCGTAGTTTGGGTCTTTTATAAAACAATCTATAAAACAACTCATTCTTAAGCCGATTGCTTTTTCATTATGCAGTCGGCTTTTTGATCGCACTTTTGTGTAACCAAAAAACCGTCCCGCAGCTTACGCCGCAGGACGGTTAATTTGTTTAATAAGTTTTGAATTAGAACTTGCGAACTTTTGCAGGCAGACCAGTCTCGATGGACTCGTTGAATGCCAGTACGAATGCCAAAGTCTTGCAAGCATCCTCGTAAGGAGATTTGATCTTGGAAGGATCGCCGGAGATAACTGCTTCCAGGAAGGTTCTGTCGCAGATGATACCGGAGTCGCCGCTGTGCTTGATGGTTTCCTTTTCATTAGAAGCCTTACCTAGTGCGCCGTCGCCCTTAACGATCAGATCACCAACTTCTTCTTTCTTAATAGCTGCGCTGTAAACATCCAGCTTGTTCAGCAGGAACATGTCAGCACGTGCATCGGGAGCGCTGTAAGTGGTCTTGGAATCGAAGCAAGCAGCATCCTTAGCATAGCAACCGGTAGCAACGGTAGCCAGAGTGCCGTTCTCGAATTTAACAACAGCAACGCTCAAGTCATCGGTGTCGTAACCTTCTACGTCAGTTACATAGCCACGGCCTGCCAGAGAGTATACCAGCTCGGGCTCGCCCAGGGTGTAACGGATGTAGTCCATCTGATGTACAGTCTGCTCAACCAGCTGACCACCGGACAGATCTTTCTTGATCCACCAGGGAGTATCCGGGATACCGCCGAAACGGGTGCAGTTTACATAGGGAACGGGATGAGTCTTAGCGAACTCAGCCAAAGAATCAGCGATCATATCGTAACGGCACTGGAAACCAGCAGCGGTGATCAAACCTTTTTCTTTAACTTTAGCCAGGATATCCATAGCCTGATCCCAGTACAGAGAAACGGGCTTCTCTACGAAGAAGGGGATATTGCGCTCGATGGTCTCGTACTCGATTTCGCCGTGGCAGTAAGGAGGAACGCAGATGAATACGATCTCAGGATTTACTGCATCGTACATTTCACGGAAATCGGTGAAAGCCTGACCGCAGCCAGCCTTCTCTACAAAACCTTCAGCACGCTCGGGAATCAAATCGCAGAAACCAACCAGCTCTACGATATCGGTAAACTGTACCAGATGGCCCAAATGATAACCACCGATACCACCACAACCAACGATTGCTACTCTTTTTTTAGACATGATGTTATTTCCTTTCGTTTGTAAGTTTTATGCCAGTTCAATGATCTTGCCCAGATCACGAACAGTTTCACGATAGAATTCGTTCATATCATCGTAAGGATGACAGGGGAATACTTCGGCGGTCAGATAACCGTCCCAACCGATAGCCTTGAATGCATCAACAACCTTCTGCCAATCGATGGAACCATCCATCAAATCAACCCAAGCGCCACCGCGATTCAGGCCTTCAGATTTGTAACCTTTAACATGGATACGGCAGATCTGCTCATCCAGAACTTCGATCCAATGCTCGGGGAAGGAGAAAGCAGCTACGTTACCTACGTCAAAGTAAGCTTTGATAGCAGGGCTGCCAACTTCTTCGATAAAGCTTCTCATATCAAACGGGGACATGAAGAAACCATTCCATACATTTTCCAGACCAACGGTAATACCGGAAGCTTCAATCTCTGCTGCCATCTCTTTCAGAGTCTGGATTGCACGAGCTCTCATAGCCTTCCAGCTATATTCTTTCAAAGGAGCACCGGGAACTACCAGGATAGCACCAGCATCCAGAGCCTTTGCACACTGGATCTGCTTACGGATTACTTCTTTTACGCCTTCGTTGGCTTCATCGCTGGGAGCACCCAAACGACCACCGTGCAGTGCGCTGGAAATGCTCACTACGGGCAATTCGTATTTTTCGCTCAGAGCTTTGATATCAGCCAGCTGCTCCTCGGTGATGTCCATGGTCAAACCATGTCCGCCGGGTTTGTCTACATTAAATTCGATTCCATCGAAACCAGCTTCCTTTGCAGCGATGAAACACTCTTCAAAAGTCAGCTCACTAGGCATAGACCATGCATTAATCGATTTTTTCATGATTGTGTTATGCGCAGTAAAATAGCGCATAAGCCCCCTTTCTTCGTACATTTAACATAAAAATTTGAAAAAACTTGCTTTATGCTTGCAATAAATATATAATAAACAAAACATAATCACCATACACAAATCGACTATTGACATGGACTTTTCGCTTATCATAGTCTTATTCTGCCATACAAAGGAATCAACATGAAGAATCAAAACTACAATCGTCACAACGATTACGCTTTAAATAATATCGAAGATTACACCCATCCGCTCATCATCAACTGTGCCGGCATCACCGCTCTTTCCCGGCCTTTTGAGACACATATAGCGGAAGGACGCAATGATTACTTTTTTATTTATTTGTACAAAGGAGAATTGGAAATCGTAAATGATACAGAACGTCACCTTATGCGTGCCGGTAATATCCTGTATTTTGCCCCCCATACTCCCTACCATTATCGTAAAACCAACGAAGGTGAGATGGACTATTTGTGGATTCACTTTACCGGTTCCGAGGCCTCTCGCCTAATGGAATTATGCGGTTTTCTTTCCGGGCAACTTCATTGGGTCGGTCTTCACGAAGATATAGTTCATCGATTTGGCGATCTGTTCCGTGAATTCATTCGAAATGATCCTTTTTCCGATTCCGTATGTGCCGCCGAAGCCCAGACGATCTTTCTTTCGCTGGCCCGTTTAGCTCTTTCCGACACTCCCCTTCAGGATGGATCTCAGCTTTTCCAAACCTCCAAAGAATACATGCACCGTAATTTTGCCTCTGAAATTACCTCTGACCAACTAGCTTCCATGGAGAATTTAAGCCAAAGTCGCTATCGTGCAGCCTTCCGTAAAGCAACCGGTCTTTCGCCCTCTGAATACTTGATGGGTCTTCGAATTCGCAATGCCTGTACGCTTCTGGAACAGACTGACCTTTCCATCCAGGAAGTAGCAGCAGCCTCAGGTTACGACGACCCCTTCTATTTCAGTCGAATTTTCCGTAAAAATATGGGATTAGCTCCCAGTGAATATCGCACTAAGCTTCGTAATTAACAATAATTTTCAGTCAAAAAGCTGAACACACGACTGCATACCACTGTAACAGTCACGTGTTCAGCTTTTTATCATTACAGAATTCGCCCTTCTCCCTCGGCTCCGATCTCTTCCACTTGCCCGCAGTCGATCCAATATCCCGGTCCAAACAAAATCTGTAACCCATCCTCCTGCAGAATAAACGAACCATCCGGCAAAGCATAAAAAGGTCGTTCAAAACTATCCCGCAGCAAGATCTCTTCAAACAGATCAAACCCATCCAGCTGCATCGACCATACCTTTTGCATGTGAGGCATAATATTAATATCGGTAAGCCCTAATCCTTCTAAATACAATTCATAGGAAGGATCCACCGCTTCCCCATTCTCTTCCGGCGATGCATATACCACATCGGCACAATTCATGGAACCGGCACTCTCACCAATCACAATTCCCTCAAACTGCCGAATCGCCTCTGGAAGACCAATAGCATGGAAAAATCGATTTTCCGTGGGCACATGACCTCCGGACAAAAAGATCACATCAAACTGATCCAGCAAGTTCACCACTTCCGGATTTCGTCCATCCAGCACGGTCACATTTGCAATGGGCAGACCCGACATTTCGAATCCTCGAGCCATCACAGCTGCATATTCATCTGCCTGCTCGCCGCCTCCTTCATAGGACGCCACAAACAAAAAACGTGCAGCCGCCGGCCATCGTTCCTCTAAAAGCGTTAACAGCCCATTCGCATCATCAAACTCCTGCGGACAGGGTGCACTCTTCACCTCGTCCCAACCCACGCAGCCTAAACTGCTGGTCATAAATACAGTACAACTCATAGAAAATTTCCTCACTGCCGAAGCATATTCACAAACAGATCCATATTCTCATTCAAATCCTGTTCGCCATAGTAATATACCGTGACAATTCTCTTTCCATCTCTCAAAAACAAATATTGAAAACCCATATAGCCTGCTGCATAGGCTTCATCCACCTCGACATCGATTTCCCACTGCATTAAAATCTGATTCCAGTCCATTCGTGCCTCCATGATCGCCTCCAGCATAGGCGCAGCCAGCCCCTCAAAAGCCACCTCATACAGGCAAACCTGCATCGTCACCGGCAGGCCTTCTGCATCTTGGCCGGCCATTCGAATATCATACTGCTTCGGTACCGCCCATGATGCTTGAAAAGAAACCGAATTATCGAACCGTGCAGATGCCACCTCTTCAAATCCATCCCCTTCAATATCTTTCAGCGAAACAAACTCGATATCTGCTTCCTCGGTCAATTTCTGCCAGCTTTGCCCCTGTCGCACCGCTATCAAAACAAACTCTGCCAGCAGCAAAGCTGCCAACACGCTCACAAAGATCACCTTTTCCCTCCGACTTGCCACCGGCATGTCCATTTCTTTTCTTTTGCAGAGCCACAGACGAATCAATTTGATGCCACTGCAGACTGCACCAATCAATATCAAGATCAGTGCCAGCAAAATCTCATCATCCTTCAAAATACCGATCAGATTGCCCGCATAGTATTGCATACAAAAGGCCATCGCAAATACCAAAAGCAGCGGAAGCACAAAATATCGTTTCATTTTTTTCATTCCATCCTCCTTGTCAATGCATCAACTGAAAGTTGTCAGTCCTGTACATTGACTTTTCTATTTCTATTGGTTATGATTAAAATATACTGATTAGTATAGCACTTCAAAATAAAAATAACAAGGGCATGTAGTTACTGTATCCCTTTTCCTTAGGAGGCACCTTTGCAGCATGATCTAACCCGCGGGCCCATCACCAAAACGATGTTGGCCTTTGCCGCCCCTTTGATTTTGGGCAACTTGTTACAGCAATTCTATAACATAGCCGACACCTTCATCGTCGGTCGTTTTCTGGGCTCCCAGGCTTTGGCCGCCGTGGGTTCGTCCTATACCCTTATGACCTTTCTTACCTCGATCCTGTTAGGTCTCTGTATGGGTTCCGGGGCCGTAGTCTCCATCCAATTCGGTCAGAAAGATCCCGACAAGATGAAAAACAGCATCTTCATTTCTTTCTGTATGATTGCTCTGGTCACCCTACTGCTCATGACCGCAGTATTCCTGCTGATCGATCCCATCATCCACCTCCTACAGGTTCCCTCCGAGATCTACGATCTTATGCGGGAATACCTCTGGATCATCTTCATGGGCATCGGATTTACTTTTCTTTATAATTACTTCGCCTCATTGCTCCGTGCTGTGGGTAACTCCTTGATTCCCCTGATTTTCCTATTGGTATCCGCACTGGTCAATATTGGCCTGGATCTACTCTTCGTTATCGGTTTCCACTGGGGTGTAGGAGGTGCAGCGGCCGCCACCGTCGTGGCGCAGGGCCTCTCCGCTATCGGAATCTTTCTATACACTCTACTTCGTTTCCCTCAACTGCGTCCCCAAAAGGAACATCGACATTTCGCTCCCTGGGCGATCCGCAACATTTTCCAATATTCATTCCTCACCTGCCTGCAGCAGTCGGTAATGAACTTCGGCATACTCATGGTACAGGGTCTGGTCAACAGCTTCGGTACCAATGTTATGGCCGCTTTCGCGGCAGCCGTCAAAATCGACTCCTTTGCCTATATGCCGGTACAAGACTTCGGCAACGCCTTTTCCACCTTCGTAGGCCAGAACTTCGGCGCTAAGCAGCCTCAGCGTATCAAAGCCGGTATCAAGAGTGCAGTTTCCGTAGCCGCCCTTTTCAGCATTGCTGTATCCGCTTTGGTGTTCATTTTCGCACGCCCTCTGCTGACCATTTTCATTGATCCTGCTGAAACCGAAATTCTTGCCATAGGTACGGGCTATCTAAGAATCGAAGGCGCCTTCTACTGCGGCATTGGCTGTTTGTTCCTTTTGTACGGCTTGTACCGTGCCATTAACCGCCCCGGCATGTCGGTGGTGCTCACTATTATTTCTTTGGGTACCCGTGTCCTGCTGGCCTATGTACTTTCCGCTATTCCCGCCATCGGAGTCACCGGTATTTGGTGGGCAATTCCCATTGGTTGGTTCTTGGCCGATTTGTACGGACTACTATACTACAAAAAGCATTCCAATCTATTAAATCTCAACTAAAAACAAACCTATTCTTCAGGCCCTCGTAGCCTAAAGAATAGGTTTCATTTCGTCATTTTGGGCGCCCTGTGCCTAAGTTGGACAATGTCTCTTCTATGGACGCTCCCAATCAGGATCGATTCATAAAAATCTCCGACCCCATAATACCATTTAAGATAGTATGAGTCTCCCTACGAATCTGTTCCAAATCATTGTGTTCATGATTACACTCATTGATATAAGCCCATAATCCGGTACAGATGAAGGATGAGAACTTACGACTGGCCAATTGCGGTGCCAGCTGATTGTGTGCCCGCGCTTCCTCGATCCTCCGTTCTACCATACGATAAATTCGCTGATAGAAGGAATAATACAGGTAGGGATTCCGCTGCTGTGAGGCCTGTCTCAGCAGGTCTTTGTAAGAACTGAACAAATTCAGGATACTGTCCAAAATGTTGTTATAAGTTTGCTGCGAATCGCGCTTAGGATTGTTTTCTTTCTGAAGATTTTCAAAATCTGCCTGTGCTGCTTCCAGCATCTGCTGCATTAAAGCCTCCAGAAGGTCATATTTATCGTTATAATGGGCATAAAAGGTAATACGGCTCATCTTGGCAGCTTCACACAGCTCCGTCACTGTGATCTGATCAAAGCTCTTGGTCTGAAGCATTTGAATAAAGGTATCGCGAAGTTTCTTTTTAGTCTTTTGAATTCGTTTATCTTCCATTTTATACAAATTCCTTTTTCTGTATGCGTATCTTAAATATTTTCTTGCAACATATACTTACATATGTTACTATAACATGTGTTAAATTATCTGTCAATTTATATTTAAGTGAGGATCGACCCAATGAACGATTTTATTTTGAGCTGTTGCTCCACCGCTGATCTGACTCAGGAACATTTTGAAAGCCGTAGTATTCATTATATCTGCTTTCATTATTATTTAGACGGCAAGCAATATGCCGATGATTTAGGCAAAAGCATGCCCTTCGACAAATTCTATCAGGCCATGGTCGACGGAGCCGATACCAAAACCTCCCAAATTAATACAGAAGAATTTATTGAATATTTTACTCCCTTTTTGGAAGCCGGTAAGGACATTCTGCATTTGACCTTATCTTCCGGTATTACCGGCGTGTTCAACTCCGCCAACATTGCCCGGGAAATGTTACTGGAAAAGTACCCTGACCGTAAGATCTACATTGTAGATTCTCTGGCTGCTTCCTCCGGTTATGGTCTTTTGATGGATAAATTGGCCGATCTTCGGGATGCAGGCATGGGCATTGACGAACTATATGCCTGGGCTGAAGAAAACAAACTGCGTATGCACCACTGGTTTTTCACCTCGGACCTGACTTTCTTTGTAAAAGGTGGTCGTGTGTCCAAGGTATCCGGCTGGTTTGGTACCGCCCTTAAGATCTGCCCCCTGCTGAATGTCAGCAACGAAGGTAAGCTGATCCCCCGCTTTAAAGTGCGCGGTAAAAACCATGTGATCCAGCGTGCCTTTAAGCAAATGACTGAACTGGCAGACGATGGTTTAGCTTATGCGGATAAATGCTACATTTCCAACTCTGCCTGTTATGATGATGCCCGTTCCCTGGCGGATCTGATCGAAGACGCTTTCCCTAACCTGAAAGGGCATGTAGAAATTTACAATGTCGGTACCACCATCGGCAGCCACACCGGTCCCGGTACTGTGGCTCTGTTCTTCTGGGGTCAGAAACGTATAGACTAAAAATGTTTGCTGCTACGCAGCATAACAAAGATGAAATAATCGGTTACATTTGTGCGACAAAGCTCAGATGTAACCGATTTTTGTTTATACGATCAATATTCTTCTTTCAACCTTTTCCCAATCCACCACATGATACCAATCGTTCACATAGTCCCTCCGGTTATTATAATGCTTTAGATAATAGGCATGTTCCCACACATCCAGACACAAAAGCGGCTGTACTCCCACTGCCAACGGGGTATTCTGATTGGCGGTCGTAATAATCCGCATTCTTCCTCGGATCCGCACCAACCACACATAGCCTGATCCGAATACAGAAAGAGCCGTTTCCTTAAACTTTTTTTGGAATGCATCAAGGCCACCAAAATCCCGAACCATGTTTGCTATCATCTGCTTTGAAGGTTGATTTTCTTTTCCATAGGGCTTCATTCCTTCAAAAAAGAAACGATGATTATATACGCCCCCCGCCTGATTCCGCACAGGACGCTGGAGCCATTGCGGCAGCACGCCCACCTGTATGATCAACTGCCGAAGCGACAGCTTCAGCAATTGCGGATTTTCTTCCATTAACTGATTCATACCATCGATGTATGTTTGTAAATGCCTATCATGATGCAGCTCCATTGTTTTCGCATCGATCCATGGCTCCAGTGCATCATATTGATAGGGTAAAGGCTCATTAATAAATGGGTAATAAAGATTTTCCATGGCACATAGACTCCAAGCACATTTGGTTTACTATATGCTTTTCTCCATCAATATGTGAAAAGGCGAAGATGCTTATTATAGCTCTTCGCCCTTTTTCATTCATTCTTCCATTTTTTGATTTGTTCCAACCGTTCTTTGACTCTGGCCTCGCGCCCGGACTGCGTCGGCCGGTAAAACTCTCGTCCAGCCAGGCTATCAGGAAGGCATTCCATCTTGGTCAGCTTCTCCTCGGTATCGTGAGCATACTGATACCCCTCTCCATAATGCAGTTCCTTCATCAAGTCCGTAGGTGCGTTACAGATCTGCAGCGGCACCGGTTCGGTGGGCCGTGCCTTCACTTCCTTCTTAGCCTCTTCACAGGCTACATACAGTGCATTGGACTTAGGAGCCATGGAAAGATACACCACTAAATGGGTCAAATTCACATCGCACTCCGGCATGCCATTAAAATGACAGGCTTGATAGGCGGCTACCGCCAAGGGAAGGGCTTGAGAATCCGCCATGCCTACATCCTCACTGGCAAAGCGGATCAACCTTCGGGCAATGTACAGTGGCTCCTCACCGCCATTCAGCATGCGATGCAAATAGTACACCGCCGCATCCGGATCGCTATTGCGCATGGACTTATGCAGTGCCGAAATTAAATTATAATGTTCCTCACCATTCTTATCATATAGCATCGATCGCTGATTCAAACACTGGCTCAGCACCTCATCGGTCACGGTAATTTCTTTCTCGCTGATCACACCATTCAGAACAGCCATTTCCAGCGTGTTAAGCGCTGTACGCGCATCACCGCCCGCAAAGCGGGCAATCGCCCGAATTTGTGCCTTGCTGATACCCACCGGTTGATCGCCATAGCCCTGCGGATGGCGCAATGCTCGCACAAGAAGGTCAACCATTTCATCTTCGCTATGGCTCTTCAGCACAAACACGCGGCAACGGGACAAAAGCGCGCTGTTTACTTCAAAAGACGGATTTTCCGTGGTCGCTCCCACCAAAATAATGCTGCCCTTTTCCACATAGGGCAAAAAGGCATCCTGCTGAGCCTTATTAAACCGATGGATCTCGTCCACAAAAAGCAAAGTCCTCTGCCCCATACGACGGCTCACATCCGCCTTGGCCATTACTTCCTTGATTTCCTTAATACCGCTGGTCACGGCGCTGAAATCCACAAATTCAGCCTTAGTATGACCGGCAATGATTCGAGCCAAGGTAGTTTTTCCCACACCGGGCGGTCCCCAGAATATCATTGAAGAAACCTGGTCGCGTTCGATGAGCTGACGCAGAATTTTTCCCGGCCCCAGCAAATGACTCTGACCTACAAATTCATCCAGTGACTGCGGGCGAAGGCGACTCGCCAAAGGGGCAACCGTAACCCGCTCTTCAAACAGGTTCATTTGATCCATGTTACATTCCCCGATTTATTACAAGTTGAATCTCTCTTTGATCATCTGCGCAGCCTCTGCCGCACTCAGATTCGAATTATCGATACGAATATAATTTTCATAGGGAATTTCGCCGGGCAGACTTACCACGCGATAGTTCTTAGTGGTTTCAATCAAATCCCGATCGGAAAATTCCAGATTTCGTTTAGATGCCTTATGCTTCAACCGATTCTCGGTACGGTTCCGCTCCAAACGCACAGCCTCCGGAGCAACCAGCTCTGCAAAATACACCTCGCCGCCGACACTCTCAAACAAATTCTTCAGCTTATTCACATAATCCCAATCGGACTGATGCTCAAAGGCCCAAATAAAGGTGAAGATCAAACCATAGTTGTCGGTTTTTACAAACTCTTCGAAGATCATATCCCGCATTTTGGTAATCACAGGGGCATTGAAGCCACCGAAGATCTCCAATACCGGTTCAATGGTCATGTGATTGTGAAACAGCCGCAGATCGGTGATCTTAGTAAGTTCCTGTCCCACTGTCATTTTTCCTACAGCATTACTGCCAATTATTAATACTAATTTCATTCTTTAACTGCCTCCTTTTCTACGCATCTGGCCTCTACCCTTTTAAACAGATTAGCCAAAACACAGATGGCCGCAATGGCCAAAATCACTTCCGCTACCAGCTGGCTATAGGCCAGACCATACAGCGGGAATAGCCAGTTCAACACATAAATTGCCGGGATCTCCAGCACGATCTTACGCAGGATCGCAAACAGCAGTGCATTCCGTCCCATACCGCAAGCCTGGAATACACCCACCGCCAAAAAGTCCATGCACAAGAACGGAAGTCCCAGACAAAAGCCTCGCAGGAATTTGGCACCATAGTCCACTACCACTGCATTGTCCATGAACAATCCGATCAGCCCCTGTGCAAACACGAAGTACACCACGGAAATCACGACAAGGAAACTCATAGAAATACGAGTCGTAAAAAAGAAACCTTTTTTCATGCGCTTTCCATTGCCGCTGGCAAAATTATAACTTACCAAAGGCATGATACCCTGGGAAAGTCCAAAGGCAATTTGGAAGGGGATCATGTTGATCTTCTGAGCAATTCCCATAGCCGCCACCGCATCAGCGCCGAAACCGGCGGCAAAATTATTTAGAATTGTAGATCCTGTCACATTCAGCAAATTTTGAATGGAAGCCGGTACACCCACGCCGCAAATGCCCAGCACAATAAATTTGTTGGGCTTGAACATTTTAGGATTCACACTTACATAAGTAGATTTTCTCTTTTTCCAAAGCAGCACGAAGAAATACAGACATGCAAAACAATTTGCCAAACAGGTTGCCATGCCTGCACCGGCCGCTCCTAAGTTAAGGCCCCAGGGCAAAATGAAAAACGGATCCAGTATAATATTCAGTACGCAGCCACTCATAGTACCAATGCTAGCATGAAGAGAGGCTCCTTCTGCTCTTACCAGATACGCCAACACCACATTCAAAATAGCCGGCACAGCACCCAGCGATACCGTCCAGAACATATAATCAGCCGTAGCCTGACTTGTCACACCATTTGCTCCCAAAATGCCCAGTAGTGGTTTCATAAATACTGTACAGCTTAAGGCAAAAATTGCAGAACAGATCAGTGCCATATAAAAGCCCACCGAAGAACAGCGCCGCACCGTATCATAATCATGCCGTCCCATAGCTCGGCTCATCATGCTTGACGTACCCACGCCGAACAGATTGTTAATAGCATTAAATGCTAACAACACCGGATAAGCCAGCGTTACCGCCGCATTTTGGATCGGGTCGTTGAGCATTCCAACAAAAAACGTATCCGCCAAATTATAAAGCACCATCACCAACGAACTCAGCACTGTGGGAATACACAGCTTCATTACCGCACCGGGAATGGGCATTTCTTCAAATAAATATACTTTTGAATCTTTTTGCATTTGTAACTCCTTATTATCTTCTTAACATCTTATTATAACAGACTTCGACCCGCATTTCCACCATCTCTTCAAAGAATCTTAATATATTACTAACTGTTAAAATAAAAGCGCCAAGGATGCAAACTGTTTATACATTTGATCCTGGCGCTAACTTTGACAAACTTATTTAAATCCATTTAAATATTTCTCAAATTCATTCATTTCCGTCTGCAGTTCTTCCAAAAAACGATTCACATGGTATCCGTCGGTGGTTGCATGATGACAGGTTATGGACAGCGGCATCAGAAATCTATCCTTCTCTTTTGTAAATCGACCCGCTTCCACTGACGGAAAATAATAGGGTTTATTTTCGTAGTTGTGTACCGAAAAATGCGTAAAGGATATCCACGGAACGCAGGATACGGTATAGGCGTTGGGCGGCGGCAATTGAGCCGTCTGCGCTAACACACCATGATTATTTCCATATCTTTCCTGATTATCTAGGTATGTTTGGTAAAATGTTTCAAAGTCATCTTCATACTCCGTCCACATGAGTGAAAAGGTTTTATCATCTTCGTGGAAGTTTGCATAAAGTGGGGTGAGAAAATCATAGCACCCTAGTTGCCCGTCTTTTTCCGCGATTCGAAACTCCTCTTGTTTGTTTAATATTTTAGTAACAATCCACAGATAAGCTGGAAAAAATTTGATTTTTTCTTTATCCAGCACCTCTTTCATGTGTGTAATATCCAACTGTACCGTTAAAGAATAACCAGTGGGCGCCATCTTCGAAAAATAGTAAAACATTGAGCCGCGCTTCCAACTTTGAAGATCGATGGGTGTGAACTTTGGTTCTCGTTTCATATTTAAATTTCCTGATAGAACAAACCATGCCGACTGCAATACCACAAAAGCCTTCCAT
>JAZQUJ010000012.1:0-8363 GCA_045631245.1 Bianqueaceae bacterium | reverse complement strand
CTTCCTCGTCAAAAGGCTCCCCCTGGAACATCAGATAGTCGGCCTCGTCCAGAGTGATTACATCGAATCCTTCCGGGATTACGCCATCATAATCCTCTGCCACCTCAACGCCTTGCACATAGGTAGAGGTTTCGGGAAGTTTATACAGCTCCGGGAGCCACAGGCACACAGGCTCACCGCACAGGCTGTCCATGCTGAGAAGTGTTCCCCACACATCACAGCCAACCTCGCTGCAGTAATCAAAGTAGTTGTCAGCTTTGATTCCCCGCTTGATGATGACCTTTCGGCGGGGTTTGTGAATCACTTGAATGAATACATTTTTGGGGTTTTCCACAAGCGAAATTTCCTTCCTTAATTCCTTGAATTTGACACCGTAAGCAACGAACAGCTTGACCGGAACTGGATTTTTTGCGTATTCGCCCGGGTTGATCCCAAACTCTTTGCGAAAGGCCCGGGTGTAGCCGTCAACGCTGGCAAAACCAAGATCAAAAGCTACATCAATGATTTTCGTATGTTCTGCTTTCAAACGCAGAGCAGACTTTGCCAACCGCATCCGACGAATATACTCCGCAGGAGCGTAACCGGTATGCTCCCGAAACAGCCGATGGGCATACCAAGGGGAAAAACTGCAAATGTCTGCCAAAGTGGCCAGTGTGATCTCCTCTGTCAAATGGGCTTCGATGTAGTCCTGCATTTTCTGAACCGCAAGAATCTGTTCCGTCATGTTCGTCACCTCCTTATCATGATTGTATTTTATAGAAATTAAGAAAAGATATCTCGACCGTTTTTGTCATTGTTACCTGTTACTGTATCGCAATAGAGTTTAAAACGCAAGGCTTAGGGCTCATATTTTAGAGTTTTTCAGACTTCTATACCATGATCTATAAAGTGCGCAGAAGCAACTAGTGTAGCTCAATCTATTTTTAAGTATGAAAAGGATTCAGTTGTTGCTCAGGCGTATCAAATGGTCGTTAACGAAATGAGATATATTGACAAAGAATCATGGTAAGGTGCCGGTGCGCGGCAGTAAGGTAACCGTTAAGGTCAGGATAAAGGATACGGTGAAGAAGCGCCTTTGGGGCGAGATTATACATGTAGCACCGCTGAGGGAGTGAATGCATGATATATTGAACAGAAACGATCTTGTGATTTCTTCCTCTATATGTGTCTCTCCTATGTTATACGCATGACTAACAGTTGATAAGTGTATAAAATTTGATTTATACTATCATTTTTATGTTGATTGACAAAGTGTGTAATTTGTAGTCTAATAGTGAAAAAGGAGGAAATGACTAATGGAACGAAAAAATACTGGAAAAATAGTGTTGCAGGGCTTTCAGGCATTTATGCGAAATAAGGAGTGTTTTCTATGTATGACATTTTAATCAAAAACGGTCTCATCATTGACGGCACCGGCAGCCCTGCTATGAAGGCGCAGGTGGCTGTGAAGGACAGTAAAATTGTCAAAATTGCCCGGCATATTGATGGCGATGCCAAGCAGGTGATCGATGCCGCAGACAAGGTGATCACCCCCGGCTTTGTGGATTCCCACAGCCATTCCGACAATCAATTCTCCTCCAATCCGGTACAGACCGAGAAGGTGGAACAGGGTATCACCACCTCTGTTGCCGGCCAGTGCGGCGGCTCTGTGTGCAGTGCCAATGCCGCAGAATTCCTAGACAATGCCAAGGGCGCTGAGCTGGGCGCCAATATGGCGTTGCTCATCGGTCACGGTTCTATCCGTCGTGCGGTGTTCGGCACGGAAAATCGGGAGCCTACCCATGAGGAGCTGGAAAAAATGAAGGCCATTATGCGCTCTGCTATGGAACACGGCGCATTGGGCGTATCCTTCGGTATGATCTACCCTCCCGGCTGCTATGCCAAGACCGACGAACTCATCGAAATTGCCAAGATCGTGGGTGAGTATCACGGCATTGCCGCCATCCATCTGCGCAATGAGGCTGTGGGGCTTGTCCAGGCGGTGCAAGAATTTATCACCGTCGTCCGGGAAAGTGGAGTGCGTGGTGTAATCTCCCACCACAAGGCTGCCGGTCTGACGGAAAACTGGGGTAAGGTACATACCACCCTGCGGCTCATTGACCAGGCAAATACCGAGGGCCTGGAGCTGTATGCGGATGTGTATCCCTATGCCGCCTCATCTACCAATTTCTCCTCCGCCTTTATTCCTGCTACCGATAAGACCGGCGGCAATGAGGCCACTTTGAAACGGTTGGAGGACCCGGAAATGGTGGCAAAGTGGAGAGCTCTGTACTATAGCAAATATACCGACACTCAATGGGTCATGGCCACCTGTTGCCCCGGTGCCACGGAATATGAGGGCCTGCGAGTGCCGGAAATTGCTCAAAAGATGGGTGTGGATGAGTTCACTGCCGCTATGGAGCTAATTCGCCTGACCAAGAACAAAGCAGCTGCCGTATTCTTCTCCATGTGTGAGGAGGATGTGGAAACGGTGATGGCCCATCCTCGTGTGATGATCTGCACCGATTCCGGCGTCACCACCGCAAAAACCACTATGTATCACCCCCGTCTGCGGAGCAGCTTCCCTCGGACACTGGGTCGATATGTACGGGAAAGAGGTGTGGTTTCCCTGCCGGAGATGATTCGCAAAATGACCGCAATGCCCTGCGCTGTATACGGCTTAAAATCCAAGGGTCTTGTATGGGAAGGTTTTGATGCGGATCTGTGTATCTTTGACCCGGAGACCATCATTGATCGGGCGAATTATACCAATCCCCACCTCCACGCAGAGGGTCTGGACTATGTGATTGTAGGCGGTAAGATCGCTGCCGAAAATTCCATCGCCACCGGCGAAAAGGGCGGTACCATGCTCTATCGGGATGTATAAAAATGAGGTGCTTCAAATGCTGTAAGTAGTTTGAAGCACTGTAATTTTGATAATAATGATATATAATATCTTTCGTCAGTGTGGCAGACATGCCGTTGGCAAGAAATGACGAAAACGAAAATGCACCCCTGCATATGATGCAAGGGTGCGTTTGCATATTAAAAGCAACTAGAGTAAGTTGGAATAGTTTTTATGAAGGGATCCATGTATTCGGATTGTTCATTGAGTTCTACCGAAAATTTCCTATCCTTCCAGTTTTACTGTAAAATATGTTTTATAGATTGCTTGGATCTCTTGAATTTCTTGGTGTGTCAAAGGCTGCTGATTTTTGTAGGCATATTCCAGCCCCATGGCCTCATATTTGGAGCTTCCCAGGCGATGGAAGGGCAGCAGATCTACTTCTGTGATCCTCAACGCTTTCAAATAGGTACATATTTCTAGGATCGATTGGTGATCGGTATTAAAACCCGGTATCAATGGAATACGGATCGTAAAGGGAATGCAGTCCTCTTGCAAGGCTTTGATATTTTCTATCACCACGGAAAGCTCGCCACCGATCTCCCTGTACTTCTGGGCATCGGCGGTCTTGAAATCAAACAAATATCCCGTCACCACAGGGTTCAGCTTTTGAAAATAAGAATACGGTACACACCCTGCTGTATCGATCAAAACCGATATTCCCTTGTCTTTTAAAAGTGCTGCCAATTCTGCCAGATGTTTCGACTGCAACATGGCTTCACCACCGGAAAAAGTAACGCCTCCGCTTTCACCGTAAAAATCCCGATCTTCTAAAAGCTCTGGCAGGATCTCTTTCGCTGAGACCATTTTTCCCAACACTTCTGTTTGGTTTCTCCCTTTGTAATGCAAAGTCACTGGCTGTGAGCTTAGATTCTCTGGATTGTGGCACCAGGGACACTTCAGATTACATTCCTTCAAGAAAACTGTCGTCCGAATTCCTGCTCCGTCTCCCACTGAAAAATGCTGAATATTAGATATGTTAAGCATTTTTTTACTCCTGTTGTGTGCGGTTTAATATATCAAGCTGCACCGCTTTGTCGAGGGTTACATAGAAGGCGGAGAAACCGGAAACCCGCACCACCAAATTCTGATAGCTCTCTGGGTGCTCCATCGCATCCAGTAAGATATCCTGAGAGGTGGCATTGATCTGCATTTCCTGTCCGCCTTTTTGGAAATAGGTTTTGATTAGGGTCATCAGTTTTTTCCGTTTTTCATCTTTGAACATGGTAGGCGAAAATTTTTGATTGATTACCGTACCGCAGGCCACCTTGGTATAATCCGGCTTTGTCACGCTGTTGATGGTAGCAGTAGCACCCCGTGTGTCTTTGCCGTAAGTGGGAGAAGCTGCATCCGACAGAGGTTCTCCACGTTTCCGCCCGTCCGGTGTGGCGTTGATAATCCGTCCTGAACTAATATTATTGATATTTGCCGCAGCAGCAATATAGATTCCACCGCCGTCCCGAGTCTTGTAGTTTTCAAATAGTCCGCCCAGATAATCCAAAAACCACACGGCGTATTTATCTACGAAGTCATCATTGTTACCATATTTGGGTGCATCCAGCAATTTCTGATGCAATGCCTCATACCCTTCGAAATTGGCATTGAGCGCATTTCTTAAATCGGTCAAGGTAGCGCTTCGGTCTATAAAGACTACTTTTTCAATGGCGGCCAGAGAATCACTGACTGTTCCAATTCCCATTAAAGCAGCACCATGGACGGAGGGGTACCGGCTACCGCCATTATTGATATCCAAGCCTCTTGCGATACAATCGTCACAGAAACAGGATAAAAAGGGTTGGGGGTAATATTTCTGATTGATGGAATCGTTTCGGCTGTTGAAGATAGCCACATATTCCTCCACACCGTAAGCCAGCTCCTTTTCGAATCGCTCCATAAATTCTGCCATAGAGTGTATCTCTTCCACGTCCCCTAAATTCAGTCCTATAGACTGATTGGTTTCGCTGCAGCCATTGTTAAACACATAATCAAAAAATCGAGGCGTGTCAAATCGACCGTCAGACCAAGGGGGTTGCATACCTGTAATAAAGTTCTCAATGCAGCCAACCATGGAATAGTTGTAGATATCTTCATCTTCGTAACCATATCTCTTTAGGGCCGCAATATTCACTTCATCATTCATCAGTGCAGGATAGCCCAATCCTGTTCCGATACTCTGCAGGCAAGCATCTAAAAAATCATCCGGTGTATTTTTTGTCAGTCGTAAAGAGAGATTGGGACCGGGTACGTTGCAATTTCTAACTGCCTGCAAAATGCACCAACTTAACCGATTGACCTGACATTCGCCGTTTTTGTTCTGACCTCCGATACAGATGTTGATCGTATCTCCCTGCAGTTTAATGAACATATTCTCAAGCAGTTCCACAACTCGGTCTTCGGTGATCTGTCCTTTTTGAATATCGGACTGATAAAAGGGATATAAGTATTGATCCAGACGTCCCAATGCCATAGCACCACGGTCTTCCATAAAAAAAGCCAGATGGCAGAACCAGACCAGCTGCAGTGCTTGGGGAAAATTCTTAGGTTTTCCTTGGAGAATGCCCTTACAATTTGCAATGATGAAATCCAGCTTTTCTGTGTCAAAGTCAGCGTTATTTTTGTATTTTTCAGCCTGAAGGATATGGTTTTGGATCATACCTTTCAAGCCGCACAGGGTATGTTTCATAGCATGCAGGGTTTCCAGTTTGTCTTTGTCCTCCCGATAGGCCTCACAGGAAGCGTCGATTTCCTCCATCATCCCCGGCAGTCCAAACTTTAAAATATGCGCATAGTTAGGTGCATAGTGATCCTTGTTGGTAATAAAAGACCGATCAGAAAAGTGGTCTGTTATTTTTTTTGCATAGTTCAGTTCCAACTGTGATTTTTCCACCCAGAGGGATTTCTTGTTGCCTGCTAGCCATTCGTTTTTTAGAATCACCGGTATCGGTTCCGTAAATAGCGAGAAAACACCATTGGCCCGCAGTTGGCAGGGGTTTGCGCTGAGATTTTTTGCATAACCTAAATACCGGAAATAGTACGGTGCGTAAACACCCGTTTCTTTATGTTTCAGTTCGTCATTCAGCAGTTCAAATGTTTTCAAGAAGATCACTCCTTTCTGCCATTCATTATACTATCAGCGCGTTATTTATCAATTCACAAAACTAATAATCTTGACAAAATTAAGATGATTTGTTACCTTTAATGACAAGAACAAGGAGTGATCTGTTATGAATAACTTTGAAATCAATTCCATTCCCAAAATCCGATTTGCCCACACCCATAGCAATGAAAAATATGATAACCGGCCGAAAAAGAGAAGTAGCTTTATTGAAATTACCTACATCGCAGAGGGTAGTCTCTTGTGTGAATGGGGCGGGCAACAGGAAATGTTAGAAAAAGGTGATGTGCTCTGCAATTTCTATCAGGGTGATCTGATTTTGACTACCCCTACATTTCACGAGCATCATACCGTAGGTATAATTGCGGATTGGAGTGAATCCACTGATGAGATCAACAGTTTATACTTGCCCTTGATCACCAAAGCCGATACCAACATCTATAAAGTCCATCAAATCATCGACGAGCTCATCCACGATACTTATTTTTATAAAAAATCCACTGCCAACGGCGCTGCAAAAGTTTTGTCGCTTCTTTGCGAACTCAGCCACTACAATCGCAAGAATAACCCCCAGAATTTTCCCGGAGAAGTGCTGTATACTCAGCGTGCCAAGGAATATATCAATAAAAATATCCACCTCCCCATCACTCAAAAAGAAGTGGCAGAGCATTTATCCATCTCGCCGGAATATCTCTGCTATGTCTTCAAAAAAGCAACCGGGATTTCGATCATGAAGTACACCAACATGACCAAGCTGCACGCCATGAAGAATTTGATGGAGAAAGAAAATCTGTATTTATATGAGGCAGCGTCTTTGTTCGGCTACAGTGATCCCAACTACGTTAGCCGTCTCTTCCGAAAGCTTTTCGGTTTTAACATTACAAATAAAGAAGCCTCACGCCAGTAAAAAAGACGCATTTTTATGGAGTTTGGCGTAGGATAATAAGTATAAATAGTGAAAAAAACAAAAAGGAAGTTTCTAGTATGCTAATACACCAAAATTTTCTTGGAGGTAATATTTCTGTAAAAGAAATAGTCGGAAACACTGTTGTGCTTGAGAATCAATTGCGTGATACTTCGGAAAATTGGTTTTATTGGGCATTTTGTATTGAAGGTGCTCAAAACCAGACGTTGACTTTTGAGTTTCAGGTAAATAGATTAGGTTACTTTGGTCCTGCTGTCAGTTATGATCTTGTAAATTGGACTTGGCTGAATAGTGCCGAGAAAAATGCTTTTACTTATCATTTTGACGAAACAGAAAGTAAAGTTTATTTTGCTCACAGCATGCTATATCATCCACAGCAGTTCTTAGATTTTGCAAAAAAACAGCAACTTATTGTGGAAGAGCTTTGCAAAGGTTATAAAGGAAGCAGCGTACCTTGTCTCAAATTTGGAAATGGATGTAAAAGTATTATTCTTACAGCTAGACATCATGCTTGTGAATCTACAGGTAATTATGTTCTTCAGGGTGTTTTAGAAGAATTACTTGCTAATCCAATTTTTGACACAAAGGTATTTTGCGTTCCTTTTGTAGATTATGAAGGAGTCATTAGAGGAGACCAAGGTAAAAGTCGTACTCCTCATGATCATAACCGAGATTATTCTTACGAAGTAGAAGCTATTTATCCTGAATGCGCTGCAATCCAGAAATATGCTGAAGAAAACGGCTGTCATTACGGCTTTGACTTTCATTCACCTTGGCACATTTCCGGAGAAAATGATACTGTGTTCATAGTACAAAATAGTGTGAAAAAACTTGAACGGTTGAATCGATTCGCTGAAATTTTCGAAAATTCGATTACTCTTAATTCTTTACAATATAAACATGAAAACGATCACCCGGTTAATGTGGGCTGGAACATTGGCGGTGCTCAATTTGCAAACTATATGACACAAAGACCAGAAAATAATATAGCTTTTACGTTAGAAACTGCTTATTTTGGAACTTCTGACAATAAAATAAGCCCTGAAAAATTGTTTGAACTTGGACACTGCTTTGCAAGAGCCCTTAAAAAATACATAGAGACAGAATAAGATTTATTCATATGAGTATATTATTTTTATTGGGAGTGATATGCCTTGTTCAAGCATACCTTCGATTATCGTGTTTCCGAGTAAACATTTTCATCGTGTGTAAAAAACTAAATCAAACAAATCAACTTTCTTTCTGACAACAAGGTGGGATCTTCGGAAAGGGTAAAAGAAATTTTTAGCATAGTATCGGATGATGAAATAGAAATCCTTATTAATGCGATGGCAAAACTGACAGAATCTGTGGGAGAAAAGTGATGATGATTGAAACTGAACGTCTATTTTTAAGGGAAATGAAGGAAAGTGATTTCGATGCACTTTATAAAGTATTGG
>JAZQUJ010000011.1:0-6411 GCA_045631245.1 Bianqueaceae bacterium | reverse complement strand
GGGGCAGCCGATGCAGTGCATACCGGACTCCATCAGAACCTGTGCAATACCTCTATTGTATCTGAGCATTTCGCCCATAGTAGTCTGCTTGGTGATGATCATGATGTATATCTCCTTTCGGTTAGTGTTGTATTCATTGCCAAAGCGGCAATCTTGACTTTTGTAATAGAGCCACTCTTTATTATACCAGTAAATTGAAAAAAAACAAGTGTAAAGATAAATGAAATCTCAGGATAGTGGTAAGTGAGTAACGATGTCTATATGGTGGGAATGGATAGAACCAGGTTACATAAAGTCATTTTTGTGAATTGCTACATGGTTCTGCTTTAAAGAACGAGTGACCAGAGAGTCATAACGACAAGTACTATATGGTGAAGCTTTTATGAATAAGTGACCAGATAGACATTACTACATGTTTTATAGAGGGAGATAGAAAGACCATGGAGACATACTATATGGTCGCTCTTTTATATAGGGGCATCCGTGTAGTAATTCAATATTTTGACTTCCTGGTGGTCGATCCAGAATATCACAACCATGTAGACATTAGCAAACTGAAATCATGGTTTGCTAAACCTCAAGAACAGACCATGTAGTCGGAATGCGAAAAAATTATATCTCACCCAGCACCCTGGCAGGGGCACCATCTGCATTTTCGAACAGCAGCGGCAGGGCGCACAGCGGAAACAGCTCGCCGGCAGGCACAGAGGCGAGATTGCACAGATTCTCAATGATCACACCCTCTTCAAAGGATAAGAAGGCCCGATGAAAATGTAACTTGTCCGGTCGATCAGGGCTGAGAGTATCAACGCCAATACCTTTTTTGTGCCGCGTGGCGGCAAAGAAGGCGATGTCCGGTGCAAGGATCGGGTAACAGCTGCGGTAGGTTGCGGAATCGTTCCATTTAGATTCCCAGCCGGTGGAGAAAATCAGGAAGTCAGCAGCTTCGGCTGCCTCCATATAGGGCTCCAGAGCCGACATGTCGATGACGGGGTAAGGCTCACCGGGCATACATTTGGGCGTGCAAGGAATCACCACCGCACTGCCAATAAAGCGTTCCGCCGGAAACTGATCCAGCGTACGACCGTTTTCAATAATATGAGCCGGTGCATCAATATGTGTACCCATGTGGGAGTACAGCTGCAGTTTGGTTTCACGGTAGTAGTTAGAGGGGACAGTGGCCACGGTGGTAAGTTCCGGTGCGGGCGTACCGGGAAAGGTGGACATGGATGGGGAAATGATATGGGTAAAATCGATCCAGGACATGGAAACCTCCAAACAGTTTAAGTGTGTTCTTGACAGGGGAAATAGCAGGTGATAAACTAAAGCTAATCAAATCCGATACATAAAGGAGATACGAAAATGGGAAAAAGAACTGGTATTCATCATGTGGCACTGCGTGTACAGGACATGGACAAGACCGTTGAATTTTATAACAAGATCGGCTGCAGCGTGATCCGCAGCTGGGGCGAAGGCGATGACCGAGGCGTTATGATGGATCTGGGCGGCGGCAACATTTTGGAAATGTTCGCAGGCGGCGTAAACGATCCCGAACAGAAATCCCGCTATGAGCATCTGGCTCTGAAGAGCGACGATGTAGATCAGGACTATGCCGATGCTTTGGCAGCCGGTGCAGCTCCTCAGATCGAACCCAAGGACGTTATGCTGGGCGGCGTTTTGCCCATCCGCATTGCTTTCGTAGTTGGTCCCAACCAGGAAGTAATCGAATTCTTCTGCGAGAAATAAAAATTGAGTAAGTCTTCAATAAAAGTCAAGACAGCCGGGCTGTCTTGACTTTTTTATTTGGTCACTTCTGCGTACTTGCCGCGGCACAGGGGCAGCAGATCTGCCGGTGCCAGTTCCACCTGATAGCCGATTTTGCCGGCACTGACCATGATGGTGGGTACGTTTTGAGCAGCAGAATCGATAAAGGTGGGAAACAGTTTCTTCATTCCTATGGGAGAGCAGCCACCACGTACATAGCCGGTCAAAGGGAGAAGATCGGCCACATGGAGCATGGCTACTGACTTTTCTCCGGCGGCTTTAGCCGCTTTTTTCAGATCCAGTTCGGTCAAAACCGGAATCACAAACACATAATATTGTTTGCTGGCTCCTTGGGTGATCAAAGTTTTGAAAACCTGTTCCGGAGCTTGTCCGGTCAGTTCTGCCACGGTGGCTCCATCCACAGCTTCATCGCCGTGGGGATAGGTATGGGCGGAAAAAGTGACTTTTTTCTTTTCTAAAATACGCATTACATTGGTTTTGATTTCGGGCATTAGTCTACCTCCGGAAAATACATATGCCGCATGAACGCCTCGGAAAAATATGGATCATTGGCCAGTTCCACCAGCTCAAACTGCTCCTTCATGCTCAGCAAATCCTCCAATAGGGAAGGATTTAACAGCAGCAAGGCTGCACCATGACCGGCACCATTGCCAATAGCCACGATTTGGCGAGCGGGCGGGATCAACCCGATGCGACGGGCGCTTTCTACATTTAGCTGGCTGCCAAAGCCGCCAGCTAAATAGAGGGTATCCAGCTCGGTGACACCGGCGGCATGCATTAAAGCATCGCAGCCCGCAGCGATGGCGGACTTAGCCAGCTGGATCTCACGGATATCCTTTTGAGTAAGCTCCGGCAGAGCAGCGGCTTCTTCCGGCCATTCATCTAAAAAGCCGGTCTCATCCAGCATTTCACAATCTAACAGGGCAGCGGTCACATCCAAAATACCCGATCCGCAATAGCCCTTGGGCGGACGAGCGCCTATGGTTTCAACCGAAAAGTCGGAAGCCACATGACAGATCGCGCCGGGGACCGAAGGCAGACCACAGGAAATCTGACTGCCTTCAAAGGCAGGACCACAGGCAGTGGCACAACCATAAAGATGACCGTTAGCCGCGAGCAGTATTTCTCCGTTGGTTCCGGCATCTAAAAGCAAGGTAGGCTTGTCTGCAGCTAAACGTCCATCTTTCCATAAGCCTGCAGCCAGCGCGGCTGTGGAAAGATCGGCACCCACATAGGCGGAAAAGCAGGGCGGCAGGATTACACCATCCTTTTCATAACCGTAGGTATGGTCGGCAATAAAAGGAGCATGTGATAAAGGCTCCGGATCATGTCCGCAGAGAGTATAAAGCATAGTGGTGTTACCGGTAAGCACCAGACGGTCCCATTTTTCGGGAAGTAAGGCCTCGATGCCGCGACGTAGGGCAGCGGAAAGCTTCATCAGTTCTCCGGTCATGGCTCGTTCAATACGGCTGATCACATCGGCACCAAAGCTGCGCTGAGGATTGGCGGCGGAACGCTGATCTAAAAGCTGACCGGTGGATAGATCATACCAGTAGGCAGCTAAAGTGGTAGTACCAATATCAACCGCAACACCAATATGATCACAGGTTTCAGGTTGGACCGAGGAAGTCAAAGCAGTATTGATAGGATCTGTACCAAACCCAGTCTGTACCACCATGTCATCATCCTTGTGAGAATTGTGGACAACAAACTCACCAAGAACCTCAGCTTGGCAGGCAAGACGGCAGCCGGCATCGATTTCTTCCTGCGTAAGCAGGTCTGCTTCGGCCTGCGTCAGCGGGGAAAGATCACCGGATACATATACCTTGCATTTGCCGCAGCGGCCCTTGCCGCCACAGTCCAAGGGAATATTCAAAGCATCGGATAGTTTCATAAAAACCTCATTTTGCAGTGGCTATGCACTGCGTGAACCCAAAAGTAAAGGGACCATCGCAGGCCCCTCAAAATAATTAATGTAAATGTTTTTCAGCCACAGCCAGTACGCCGTAGAGCTGGGCGTTGTTGCCAAGCTGGGCAGGCAGTACCTGAACACCGCGAAAGCCCGGCATGATCAGCTCGGGCAGGCGCTGGCGGATCTTTTCGATGATCAGAGGCTGTTCCATAATGCCGCCGCCCAGAATGAAAGCTTCCGGCTGCAGGGTATGGGCTAGAGTGGTAAGTCCATAGCAGATCTCTAAGATCCATTCGTCCAGTACTGCTTCTGCACGGGCATCGCCGGGCAGAGCCGCCATCAGCTGACGTCCGCTGGTGTAGGGCAGACCGGCTTCGGCCAGCATGTTCATCAGAGCGGTTACGGAAGCATAGCACTCGTAGCAGCCACGCTGTCCACAGGTGCAGAGTTTGCCGCCGGCATGGGTAAAGATGTGTCCTACCGCACCGGCACCACCGTGACTTCCATAGTGGACGGTTCCGTTGGTCACCACACCGCCGCCGATACCGGTACCGTAGGCAATGCACATGAGTACGTTGAACCCGCGGCCCGCACCGTAGTGGAGTTCGCCAAAAGCAGCCGCCTTACCATCGTTTTGAACAAAGGTGGGCTTACCGTAACGGGCCTCCATCAGCTCCTTCATGCGGGTGCCGGTATATTTCGGAATGTTTTCGTTGGCGTACACAATGACGCCCTCCACTGGATCCACAGTACCGGCAGTGCTGATACCGATGCAGTCGTAATCGGCAGGATCATACATGGCGATCAGCTCGTGCACATGCTCCAACATGATGGGGGCACCTTTTTTAGCTTCGGATGGGATCTCACGATGCTGCTGCAGCTTACCGTAGATCAGCAGCGCAGCCTTCAGGTTGGTGCCGCCGATGTCCACTGCCAGCATACGAAGGGTGGAAACGGGAGCTTCCGGTGCAGCAGTATTTGAGGAAGCGACCTTCGAAGAATTCAAATTTGCTTCCATATTATTCGGTAATGGCGTTGATAAAACGCTTGGTAATTTCATGGGGACGGGTAATGGCAGTACCAACAACGGCAGCATGAGCACCGCTGTCCAGAGCCTTCTTCAGCTGCCAGGGCTCCCAAATACCGCCCTCGGCAATAACAGTAGCGCCCAGCTCGTTGGCCAGTTTGCTGATCAGATCAAAGTCAGGAATGATGCAGCCCTCGGTAGCCTTGGTGTAGCTTCTCATGGTGGTACCGATCAGGTCGCAGCCCAGTTCAAAGGCCAGCTTGCCTTCCTCGTAGGTAGCAGCATCAGCCATGAACAGCTGGTTCGGGTACTTAGCACGTACAGCGGTGAAGAACTCGGTAAAGGTAACGCCCTCGGGACGCAGACGATCGGTGGCATCCACAGCAATGATTTCACATCCAACTTCCACCAGTTCATCCACTTCCTTCATGGTGGGAGTAATGTAAACTTCGGAATCGTCGTAGTCACGCTTGATAATGCCCAGGATCGGCAGACCGGTGGACTCTTTAATGGCGATTACATCCGGAACGGTGTTGGCGCGAATGGCAGATGCGCCGCCCCACTTAGCAGACAGGGCCATAGCGCCCATGATCTTGGAGTCGCGCAGGGGCTCACCGGGGCGAGCCTGACAGGAAACGATCAGCTTTCCTTTAATACTATCTAACAATTTCTGATTTTCAGGTGTCATAGGAATATCCTCCGTCATGTTTTCCGCCGATAGGCGGTAAAAGAATTTATGTAAAGCTCTTCGGCTTTCGAAAGAACCGCAGGTTCTTTTTCATGCTTGTATCATAGCACAAGAGGGGAGGCATCGCAAGTAAAAGTTCACTTCGTGAACTTTAGGAAGAACCACGAGTTCTATAATGTTGGAAAATGAGAAAACAAGGCTATACAAAACTAATTAACTATGTTATAATAAGGGGTATTTAAAATTGAATAAAGGAGAAATTTGAAACATATGACTTTTAAACAGTTATTTGGTCCGGCTGACATGACCACGGGTAAGCCCTGGGAAAAGATCGTTATTTTTACGATCCCGATGCTTTTGGGTAACATTGCGCAGCAGCTTTACAGCACCGTGGATAGTATCGTGGTTGGTAAGTATGTAGGCGATAATGCGTTGGCTGCAGTTGGTAGCGCAGGTCCTGTATATAACCTGCTGCTGATCCTTTTCATGGGTGTTTCGGTGGGCGCCAGCGTTGTGGTGTCTCAGTATTTTGGTGCGAAGAAGCGCGAGGAACTGTCCAAGGCCATTGGTAACAGTATTACTTTAACGGCAATTGTATCGCTGCTGATCATGCTGATGGGTCTGGTGCTGATCCGTCCTTTGCTGGAAATGCTGTCTACTCCGGAAAGTATTATTGACTGGTGTTATAATTATTTGATGATTTTGGTTATGGGTATTGCGGGTACTGCATACTATAACATTTTGTGTGGTGTACTGCGAGGTTTGGGCGATTCGGTTTCCGCGCTGGTGTATCTGCTGGTGGCAACCGTGATCAACATTGTGCTGGATCTGTGGTTTGTGGCAGGTCTTGACATGGGTGTTGCCGGTGTAGCGCTGGCTACCATTATTGCTCAGTTTATTTCCGCCTTCCTGTGTGTTTTGAAACTGCGTAAGATGCAGGATGTGTTTGATCTGAAGGTTCGCTATTTGAAGATCAACAAGCAGCATGCTTCTACTATT
>JAZQUJ010000010.1:0-10833 GCA_045631245.1 Bianqueaceae bacterium | reverse complement strand
GGCTTGGGTACCATGGGATATGGCCTGGGTGCTGCAATTGGCGCACAGATCGCCAGCGGAGATCGTACGGTGCTCATAACCGGCGATGGAAGCTTTGGTATGAATCTGAATGAGCTGGCAACAGCTGTAACATATAATATTCCGGTGGTAATCGTATTACTCAACAATGGAGTATTGGGAATGGTGCGCCAGTGGCAGACTCTGTTTTTTGGAAAACGATATTCCAATACAGTGTTGAACCGGAAAACGGATTTTGTTAAGTTAGCGCAGGCCTTCGGGGCTGAAGCAAAACGAGCCGGTTCTATTGAGGAATTCAAAGAAGCGTTTGCGGAAGGAATGCGGCATGAGGGGCCATATTTGATCGATATACAAATTAATATGGATGAATTTGTGCTTCCCATGATGCCACCCGGCGGTTCGATAGAAGATTTGATCACATCCAGAGAACAGGAGGCGTAAGATGGCAGAGATGATCAAACGGTTTGTAATTGCAGTTTATGTAGAGAATAAATACGGTGTACTGACCCGGGTTACTTCTATGTTTATGAGAAGAGGGTTCAATATAGACTCATTGACTGTAGGTGAAACTGATGATCCGGCTTTTTCACGAATCACCATTACGCTGCGGGCCGATGAGTATGCCAGAGATCAATTGGTGAACCAACTGTATAAGCTGCAGAATGTAAAAAAGGTCAAAATCCTGGAAAACGGAAGCAGTGTTGAAAGGGAACTGATGATCATTAAGGTAAGCAACTCTCCGGAAAAAAGAGCGGAGATCATGGCTGCTTCTGAAATCTTTCGAGCGAAGATCATTGATTACACCACCGATACCATTTGTGTTGAGGTAACCGGCGAACCCAGTAAGATCAATGCTTTTATTGATGTTATGAAGCCATTGGGTATTGAAGAGATCTGCCGCACCGGTGTTGTGGCACTGGAGCGAGGAGCAAAAATCATATAAGTCAAATCCCTGCAGAGCAGGCGTTATATAACATTTAAAGGAGATACTTAAAATGCAAAGAATTTATTATCAGCAGGATTGTAATCTGGCTAAATTGAGCGATAAAACAGTTGCTATTATTGGATATGGTTCTCAGGGTCATGCCCATGCACTGAATCTGAAGGATTCCGGCGTTAACGTAATTGTTGGTCTGTATGAAGGCAGCAAGAGCTGGGCAAAGGCAGAGGCTGCCGGTCTTACTGTTATGACTTCCGCTGAAGCAGCAAAAAATGCCGATATCATCATGATCCTGATCAACGATGAAAAGCAGGCTAAGCTTTACAAAGAAAGCATCGAACCTAATTTGACCGAAGGTAAGACCTTGGCATTTGCCCATGGTTTCAACATTCATTTTGGATGTATCAAGCCTCCGTCAAATGTAAATGTAATCATGATCGCCCCCAAGGGTCCCGGTCATACTGTACGCAGTGAATACCAGGCTGGTAAGGGTGTACCTTGTCTGGTTGCAATTGAGCAGGATGCCACCGGCGATGCTTTGGATATCGCATTGGCCTATGCTCTTGGTATTGGTGGTGCTCGTGCCGGTGTTCTGGAAACCAACTTCAGAACCGAGACTGAAACTGACCTGTTCGGTGAGCAGGCAGTATTGTGCGGTGGTCTGTGTGCTTTGATGCAGGCTGGTTATGAAACTCTGGTTGAGGCAGGTTATGACCCCAGAAATGCATATTTTGAGTGTATTCATGAGGTTAAGCTGATCGTTGACCTGATTTACCAGAGTGGTTTTGAGGGAATGCGTTATTCTATTTCCAATACCGCTGAATATGGTGATTATATTACAGGTCCTAAGATCATTACCGAAGAGACAAAGAAGAGCATGAAGAAGATTCTGAAAGACATTCAGGATGGTTCCTTTGCTAAAGAGTTCCTGCTGGATATGTCTGAGGGCGGTGCTCAGGTTCACTTTAACGCAATGCGTAAGCTGGCCAGCGAGCATCCCTCTGAGATCGTAGGTAAAGAGATCCGTAAGCTGTACAGCTGGAGCGACGAAGAAAAGCTGATCAATAACTAATTAGTAACTGATCGCGTGAATACTGAAAAATTCCCTACGGGCGGCAGTTTGCCGCTCGTAGATTCCTTATAAGGAGAATATTGATGATTAAAGATACGCTCGTAGATGGGTTTCAGAATGCAGCTCATCGTTCCTTATACCATGCACTTGGCTTAACAAAAGAAGAACAAGCAAGACCTCTGATCGGTATTGTCAGCTCTCATAACGAAATTGTACCCGGTCATATGAATTTGGATAAGATCGCGGAAGCGGTCAAGCTGGGTGTAGCTATGGCAGGAGGTACTCCGATTATGTTCCCGGCCATCGCAGTCTGTGATGGTATTGCCATGGGACATGTGGGTATGAAATACTCTTTGATTACCCGTGATCTGATCGCCGATTCCACTGAGGCTATGGTAATGGCTCATGGCTTTGATGGGTTGGTCATGATCCCGAATTGTGATAAAAATGTGCCCGGTCTGTTGATGGCAGCAGCTCGTTTGAACATTCCGACGATTTTTGTAAGCGGTGGTCCCATGTTGGCCGGTCGTGTGGATGGTAAAAAGACCAGCCTTTCCAGTATGTTTGAGGCGATTGGTGCCTATACCGTAGGCAAGATCGATGAAAAGCAACTGACAGTATGTGAAGAGAATACCTGCCCCAGCTGTGGTTCTTGCTCCGGTATGTACACCGCCAATTCCATGAACTGTTTGACTGAGGTGTTGGGTATGGGACTTAGCGGTAATGGCACGATTCCCGCAGTGTATTCCTCCCGAATCGAACTGGCAAAACATGCCGGTATGCAGATCATGGAGCTGGTAAAAAAAGATATTAAACCGCGTGATATTATGACAGCAGCTGCCATTCGAAATGCACTGACTGCCGATATGGCGTTGGGTTGTTCTACAAATAGTATGCTGCATCTGCCGGCGATCGCCAATGAATGCGGCGTGGAATTTAACTTGAATATGGCCAACGAAGTCAGCGAAAAAACACCAAATCTGTGTCATTTGGCTCCGGCAGGTCCCACCTATATGGAGGATCTAAACGAAGCCGGTGGTGTATATGCAGTGTTGAAACAGTTGGCCGATGTAGGGTTGCTGGATACTTCTGTTATGACTTGTACCGGTAAGACTCTGGGGGAAAACATAGCCGGAGCTGTGAATCGGGATCCTCAGGTCATTCGTACGGTGGACAATGCCTATAGCAAAACCGGAGGAATTGCCGTACTGCGCGGTAATTTAGCGCCCGATGGCTGCGTTGTTAAGCGCAGTGCTGTGGCAGCTGAAATGTTGGTACATGAAGGTCCGGCCAAGGTGTTTGACAGTGAAGAGGAAGCCATTGCAGCTATTTATGCCGGTAAGATTGTAAAGGGTGATGTGGTGGTGATCCGCTACGAAGGTCCTGCAGGCGGTCCCGGTATGAGAGAGATGCTATCACCTACCTCTGCCATTGCGGGCATGGGTTTGGATAAAGATGTGGCTTTAATCACTGACGGCCGTTTCTCCGGAGCGACCCGTGGAGCAGCCATTGGTCATATTTCGCCGGAGGCGGTAAGAGGTGGTTTGATCGCCTATGTAAAAGATGGCGACAGAATTGCTATCAACATTCCGGAGTATTCCATTGAACTGAAGGTAGATGAGGCAGAAATTGAAACTCGTAAGGCCACCATGGAGATCCGCCACAAGACCGACATTAAAGGTGCTTTGGCTCGTTATGCTTCTATGGTAAGTTCTGCGGATAAGGGTGCGATCATTAATCAATTTGCATAAAAGGTTCTTTCTATGACAAAACAAGAGTTAAAAAAATTAGCCTGTGAGCTTTCGGCGGTGAGTATATTTCGTGCGGTACTGCAGAAGAAAGAGATGAAGGCTTTAATGTCCTATTTAAAATGTGACGGACCGGCATGGGAACAGATGGATCGGTTTGGCGAGTTTGTGTATTCGCTGGCGGAGGCTAATTACTGTTTTTCGGATTTTCTGTCCAAGGCGGTGTATGAAGATGAAAATGCATACATTGTAAACCGTGCTCAAGGTAAGCAGGTTGCAGAAGCAGTGCAGAGCAACGCCAAGGCGGAACTGGACCTGTTTTCTCGACTTACCCTGTTAACGTCGGAGAAATTATGTGCATCCATCGACTATGACGGCTATGTGCCTGTCTTCGAGAATCATCCTATGGATCTGAAGCAGAGCTATAAGGAGCGTATGGCTGAAGTCAACCGTTACGGCTATGGTATTTTTGCTACAGCAGGTATGTTTAAAGTAGTGGACGATGTAATCGTGCCGGTGGAAGCAGCAGATCCGGTGGAACTGAATCAGTTTGTCGGATACGAAAACGAACGTCAAAAGCTCATGGATAATACGCTGGCTCTGGTGGAAGGAAGACCCGCGGCTAATGCACTTCTTTGCGGTGATGCCGGTACCGGTAAATCCTCTACGGTAAAAGCCTGTGCCAATTATTTTTATGATCAGGGCGTGAGACTCATTGAACTGCGTAAAGATCAGCTATTTAGTTTATCCTATGTAATGGGCCGAATTGCTGAACATCCGCTTAAGTTCATCATTTTTATTGACGACCTTTCCTTTAACAAAAATGACGATTGTTTCAGTATGTTGAAAGCGGCGCTGGAAGGAAGTGCATCGGCTAAGGCAAAGAATGCAGTCATTTATGCTACCAGCAACCGAAGACATATTGTAAAAGAAACTTTCTCGGATCGTGTCAACGAGGATGATGTACATCATTCCGATACAGTACAGGAATTGATGTCTTTGTCCGATCGTTTTGGTCTGACTATTTACTTTTCCAGACCGGCTAAGAAGCTGTATTTGGACATCGTACATGAACTGGCTAAACGTCACGGAGTGGAAATGGATCATGGACAGTTGGATTTGAAAGCAGAAGCTTTTGCCCTGGCTCGGGGGAGTCGTTCTCCACGTGCGGCAGAGCATTTTATCAAAAGCTTATTATAAAGATAAAGGGAGCAACAACTATGTATTTAATAGCAGGTTTGGGAAATCCGGACTTAAAATATGCGGCTACTCGTCATAATGTTGGATTCGAGGCTGTCATTCGAATGCATGATGAATTGAAATTTACACCTGAACGTGCTAAATTTCAGGCCATGATCTCTCAGGGGACCATTGCAGGAGAACCATGTATATTATGTCGTCCTATGACATATATGAATAACAGCGGTATTGCCATTCAGGCGGTGGCGAATTTTTACAAAATTCCGGCGGATCATGTAATCGTGATCTACGATGATGTATCTCTTCCTTTTGGTCAGCTGCGCCTTCGTAAAGGTGGTTCTGCCGGAGGCCATAATGGCATGAAGAGTATCATTTCTCATTTGGGCACCCAGGATTTTCCGCGGGTGCGCATTGGTGTAGGTGAAAAGCCTCAAGGTTGGGATCTGGCTGATTATGTACTGGCGAAATTCACAGCGGAAGAAGTGGTTGGAATTCGTGATACAATTGGAAATGCAGCGGATGCAGCTGAGGCGATTGTATCGAAGGGTCTGGACAAGGCCATGAATTTATATAATACTAAGAAAGCTTAATTTGCACAAAAGCACTTTGGAAGGGAGGATACTATGCAAGGCTTATGGAACCCCATACGACAGGAAGAATGGGCGCAGACAGCGTTGGAACACATTGAAAAAAAAGAGCCATTTTTGATCTCCGGTACCGGTGATTCGGTGCAGAATCACCTGGTTGCTGCCTTTTCAGGGTTTACCGAACGGCCGGCAGTGGTGATCACTGCCAATGAGATGAAGGCGAAGGAAGTGTATGGCGAGCTGAAGTTTTATTTTCCTAAGGCATGCTGGTACTTCCCGGCTAAAGATCCTCTATTTTACAGTGCCGATGTACGAGGACTGGCCATCGAAGAGGATCGAATGAAGGTATTTCAGGCACTGCGGGAGAAACAGGCCAAAGTGATCGTGCTTTCGGTGGAGGCCTTGTATGACAGGCTGATCCCGAAGAAAATATGGGAAAGTTTTATTTTGAGGAAGCGCATCGGAGATGAGCTTCCTTTGGATGCCTTAATTCCTCGTTTGGCCCAAATGGGATATGAACGAAGTGAACAGGTATATAGCCCCGGTCAATTTTCCGTCCGCGGCGGTATTGTGGATATCTATCCGATCACGGAGGATACTGCTTATCGTTTAGAAATGTGGGGCGATGAGATCGACTCGATCCGCGTGCTGGATACGGAAACTCAGCGCAGCGCGCATCGACTCGAGTATATTACGATCTTCCCTGTATCAGAGATCGTGGTAGGGGATGATCAAATCGAGGTGGGAATCCAAAAGATCACTGATGATTTGAAAAAGGGTGCTGAAGTTTTGAGAAAGCAGCAGCTGACGGAGGAAGCGGAGCGTCTGGAAGGAATCACGAGGAATTTTCTGGAGCGTTTGGGACAGCAGCGTCTGCGTGGTTTAGAGAGCTATACGCCCTTGTTTTACGAGCATACGGTGAGCATTCTGGATTATGTGGACCCGGAGACTGTGCTATATTTGCAGGATCCGGCTCATGTTATGGAAAAGGTGCGGGTGCTTCAGGATGAGCTTGGTAATAGTTTGGAGGGCCGACTGAAAAAAGGGTATCTGCTGCCGGGGCAGGGTAATATGTTTCCACAGTTTGAGGAGATTGAAGCGCAGTGGGAACGATTTTCCAGGGTATATATGTGCAGTCTTTTGGGCAGCAATCAAAATGTGTTTTATATTAAAGATATTTTACGTGTTAACAGTCGCTCGATCAATGTGATTCAGGGCGATGAGAAGATGCTGTTGGATGAACTGCGTACTAATTTGAAAATGAATTATAAAACGGTGGTTTTGACGGACAGTTTGTTGCGGGTACAGCGCATGGTGGGGCGCCTTTTGGAAGAGGGCATGAGTGCTTACGCCTATGAAAAACTGGAGGAAGAACCCCGGAAAGGCAGTATTGCGGTGGCCAAGGGAGCACTGGGGAAGGGCTTTAGCTATCCGGAGGCAGGTTTTGTTGTGATCTCCATGAAGGAACTGGCGGAAAGCAGCCGGCGCCGCAGCACGAAAAAACGTAAAAAATTTAAAGACGGACAGAAAATCAATAGTTTCGGTGAACTCACTGTGGGGGATTATGTGGTTCATGAAAACCACGGTGTGGGTATTTATCATGGTATCGTGCAGATGGACGATGGAGATAGTAAGCGAGACTATTTCAAAATCGTATATAAAGATGGCGGCACTCTGTATGTGCCCACTACATCGCTGGATATGCTGCAGCGGTATGTGGCGGGCGAGGATGCAAAGCCTAAATTGAATAAACTGGCCGGTAATGACTGGCAGAGAACTAAAACAAAAGTTAAAGAAGGTGTGGCAAAGCTGGCAGAGGATCTGGTGGCTTTGTATGCGGAACGTGAAAATAAAAAAGGCTATCAATTTAGTGCCGATACTGTATGGCAAAAGGAATTTGAAGAATCCTTTCCTTTTGAGGAAACCGATGATCAGCTGACTGCCATTGAAGATACTAAACGCGACATGGAAAGCAGTAAAATCATGGATCGTTTGATCTGTGGCGATGTTGGTTACGGTAAAACGGAAGTGGCCATCCGGGCGGCCTTTAAGGCGGTGCAAGAGGGTAAACAGGTGGCCTTTTTGGCCCCTACTACTATTTTGGCCCAGCAGCATTATAAAACTTTTGTATCCCGAATGAGGGACTATCCGGTGAATATCGAGTTGCTGTCTCGATTCCGTACGCCAAAGCAGACTAAGGTCGCTTTGGAAGGAACTCGTATCGGCACGGTGGATATTTTGATCGGTACTCATCGACTGCTCAGCCAGGACGTGAAGTTTAAAGATCTGGGACTTTTGGTGATCGATGAAGAGCAACGATTTGGAGTGGGCCATAAAGAGAAGATCAAAGGCATTAAAAAAGATGTGGATGTACTGACCTTGTCAGCAACGCCGATTCCTCGTACGCTGCATATGAGTATCAATGGCATGCGCGATATGAGTTTGCTGGAGGAAGCACCTCAGCATCGTCAGCCGATCCAGACCTATGTAATGGAAGAGGATACCCAGATGATCCGCGAAGCTATTTATCGCGAACTGGGCCGTGGCGGGCAGGTGTTCTATTTGCATAATCGGGTGGGCAGTATTGATGAGGCTGCGTCTCGCGTTCAAGCCATGGTGCCGGAGGCCCGAGTGGCTTTTGCTCACGGTCAGATGAGTGAACGTGAACTGGAAAAGGTCATGTTTCGATTTATTGAAGGCGAAGTGGATGTGCTGGTGTGCACCACTATTATTGAAACCGGTTTGGATATTAGTAATGCCAATACCATTATTATTGAAAATGCCGATGCCATGGGTCTGGCGCAGTTGTATCAGCTGAGGGGTCGAGTAGGGCGTTCCACACGAATGGCCTATGCTTATTTTCTGTATCGTCCCGGAAAGGTACTGCAGGAGGTGGCTCAAAAGCGTCTGGAAGCGATCGGTGAGTTCACTGAGTTTGGCAGTGGTTTTAAAATCGCTATGCGTGATTTGGAGATTCGTGGTGCGGGTAATATACTAGGGCCGGAACAGCACGGTCACATGGGGGCAGTGGGATACGATTTATATTGTAAGCTACTGCAGGAAGCCATGCGACGTGTTATGAATCAAACTGTGACCGAAAACTTTGAAACCACCGTCTATATTAAGGTCAACGCTTATTTGCCCTCCACCTATATTGCCAATGAAAGTCAAAAACTCGAGATTTATAAGAAGATTGCAGCGATTCAAAATGAAGAGGATTACTACGACATGCAGGATGAGCTAACGGACAGGTATTCCGATATGCCCCAGTGTGTAAGTAATTTGCTGGATATTTCTTATATTAAAGCAATGGCTAACCACGTGGGATGCGATCTTCTAGAGTATAAAAAGAATAGTTTGATCCTGCAGCTGCGGGCGGATGCACCGCTGGATCCGGTGAAACTGACTGCTTTTATGAATGAGCATAAGGGAGATGCCCGTTTTGTGTCCGATGCAAAGAAAAATAAACTGACTCTGCGGGTGGAGGATGCCGCAAAGGATCAGATGTTATTGGCTCGTATTAAAGAGGCATTGAAAGAAATCGAAGGCCTTCGTATGGAGCCAGAGGTAAGTGCATCATGACGCTGCGGCTAAAACAAGAAAAAAAACGGCAAGGCCGGAAAAAGATCGGTGGGATCGCTCTGATGCTGCTGATCATAGGGGGACTTCTGGGGCTCTATTTTTATCCAAAGCGACCGGACCAGACGGTGGTCCTTCAGGTAAACGAAGAGCAAATATCGGTCAGTGAGGCGATGATTTATCATCGGTTGATGCAGCAGCAATTTGAATCGATGGTATCGGAAAATATATGGGACCTTGATATTTTAGGTCTTGATCCTCGACAGACCGAAATGGAACGAGTTTTGGAATCCATTATTCGTGTAAAAGCCATAAAACAGGCGGCCGGTGTGGTAAACGAAAGAGAAAAAGCTGATCTGAATCGGAAAGCAGATCGTTTGGAGGAGTTTCTGGGAACTTCCTATATGGAAAAGCATTGCATTGAAAGAGATTTGATCGAGAAGGTTGTTGAGGAAAACTATTTAGCCTATCGGTATGAGAAAAAGGCAACATTCCTGCCGGGCAGCAATGAAGAAGATATTAACGAAAAAATGAATGATATCTTCGCCCGATATGATCATTTGAATGTGGAGCAGTATACTCGAAGTGTAACGCTGAAGCCCATGATGTTTTTTACCGGAGAATGGGTAGAAGGAGAATGGGTATCCTATCCGGAGGCACAGAAGGCTGTAATTTTGGAGAAAGTTCGGAAAGTGTATGACAATCTGGACTCCGAAAATTTTAAACGGTTTGCAGTGGAATATGCGGACAGTACAGAGATAGAAGCGAATCCTGTGTTTGAGGAAGGTGTGGTGCGGAATCCACATATGAATTTCGGAAGCGTTTATTTTGGCCAAATGAAGCAGGAGGTAGCGGAAATCATATGGAGCACTAAAATGGACGCGGTTTCACAATTGATTGAAACAGAGTATGGCTATTTGGTTGTAAAGGTCGTTTCATTTCTGCCTTCGGGAGAAGAGGATGCTGTAACCTATGAAACCTGTTTAAGCGACATGAAGACACAATATCGTTCAAGAGTCATTGAAGAACTGAAGGGTCAGCGAATGCAGGAGGAGTGGCTGCGTTTGGAAACGGAATGTGAAATCATTCGATATGATCAGGTCTGGGAAGACTATGTAGGAAGGAAATCCTAAACAGAGACGATTACTTTTATGTAGGAATATGCACATATATCTTGACAATGTTAAATGTTTGTCGTAAAATAAGCAATGTAAAATTACTACACTTATGGAGGTTGATTCCAATGGTTAAAGTTGCTATTAACGGTTTTGGTCGTATCGGTCGTCTGGCTTTCCGTCAGATGTTCGGTGCTGAAGGTTATGAAGTTGTTGCTATTAACGACTTGACTGATCCTAAAATGCTGGCTCATTTGCTGAAGTATGACTCTTCTCAGGGTCGTTACGACGGTCATGAAGTTGTTGCTGGCGAAGGTTCTATCGTAGTAGACGGTAAAGAGATCACCATCTACAAGAACCCCAATCCTGCTGAGCTGCCCTGGGGCGAGCTGGGCGTAGACGTAGTTCTGGAGTGTACCGGTTTCTTCGCTTCTAAAGCAAAGAGCCAGGCTCACATCGATGCTGGTGCAAAGAAAGTTGTTATCTCTGCTCCCGCTGGTAACGATCAGAAGACTGTAGTATTCAGCGGTAACGAAGAAACTCTGTGCAAAGAAGATCAGATCATCTCTGCTGC
>JAZQUJ010000009.1:0-52609 GCA_045631245.1 Bianqueaceae bacterium | reverse complement strand
GAAGGAAAGCGAGCCGATCTGGTGGTACTGGACGAGCAGCTGAACGTGAAGTATACCTTCGTGGGCGGACAGTGCGTATATAAAGCAGAATAAAATTAAATGACGCAGGAGCAGCATTTGCTATTCCTGCGTCATTTCTTTTCTCAGTTTTGCGAGTACCTTCTTCTCCAACCGCGACACTTGCACCTGCGACATCCCAAGCAGTTGCCCCGTCTGTGACTGCGTCAGATTCTTAAAATACCGAAGGCGAATCAGCTCAGCTTCCATCTTAGGCAGACACATCAGCACCTCTTGCAGCGCGATTCGATCCACGCGATCCTCCACACCGGTTCCCGGATCGGTCAGGCTATCCTGAAGTGTCAGCTCCTTTCCGGCGCGGCCGGAAGAACCTACCGGCGAATCGAAGGACACGGCAGCCTCACAAGAGACCAGGGCTGCGGACACTTCGGCGGGGGAGAGACCCGTGTGCCGAGCCAGCTCGGCAAGGGTGGGCGTGCATCCCAGCTTAAGTTCCAGTTCCTGCCGCGCTTTCTGCAGACGGAAAGCCTGTTCCTTGAGAGTGCGGCTCACTTTGATGAGGCCGTCGTCGCGAAGGAAGCGGCGCAGTTCGCCAAAGATGAGAGGAACGGCGTAGGTGGAAAAGCTGGTTTGGTAGCGAAGGTCAAAGCGGTCGATGGCCTTGAGTAGGCCAATGGTGCCGATCTGAAACAGATCTTCGGCATCGTAGCCACGGCGGCCAAGGCGGCGGATCACTGTCCACACCAGGCCGGTGTTTTGGGTCACCAGTAGATCACGGCTGGCTGCATCTCCCTGACGGGCTCGGGTTAGTAGCTCATAGGTTGAGGGCGGCTTCAGGGAGGCATCGAAAGGATTTGATCATCACCACCTTTGTGCCTTCGCCGGGAGCGGAGCTAACAAAAAGGTCGTCCATGAAGGTCTGCATCATGGTGAAGCCCATACCGGAACGTTCTTCGTCGGGCTTGGAGGTATAGAGGGGCTGCATGGCCTGGGTCAAATCTGCGATGCCAACGCCATGGTCTTCCACTGTAAGGGTGAGGGTTTGATCGATTAGCTCAGCTGTTAAATAAACGATGCCATCGGCGTGGCCGTAGCCGTGGATGATGGCATTGGTGACGGCCTCGGAGACGGCGGTTCGCACATCATCCAGTTCCTCCAAAGTGGGATCCAAGCGGGCGATGAAGGCCGATACAATGACGCGGGCCAGAGCTTCGTTTTCGGAACGACTGGCAAATTCACTGCGAATAAAGTCTTTAGACATGACGGCGGCCTCCTTCCAAAAGTTTGATAGCCTCTGCGGCCGCAGGGGCTTTTTGTATGATCTTATACAAACCGGACATGGCGAAGATCCGGTCCAGCTTGGGCGATACGCCGGCTAGCATGACACGGCCTCCCAGGCTGGATGCGGTTTTATAGCGACCCATGATCAGGCCGAGGCCGGAGCTGTCCATAAAGTCCAGTTCGTGGCAGTCAAAAATAATATGCAGGGTACCCTGCATCATGTAGGCATCGTCAATTTTGCGCCGGGCTATGTCGGATGCATGGTGGTCCATTTCGCCGGAAAGTCCGACGATGAGACACTGCCCGGATCGGCGGCATTGTACGTTCATAGATTCCTCCTTCGACGGCCGGGCGTTGCTGAAAGTAACGCGGCGGCCTATATCATAAATGGCAATTACTGGAAATATTCTACCGCGAATGGACGATGGTTTCAAGGAAAACCGTTCGTCAAATTTCGCGCTGAGCGCGGTAAAGATGCGCAGGATGTATATTTTTGTGAACATTGTGGAAAACTTTTGATAGTTTAAAAGTCGGAGGCAAGGGCAGATGGCAGCAGATAGAATTGTGTATGTGAAGCCAACGAAGCAGGCGAAGGTGGTGGGATCACCAATGGTTCGAGTGAAGGATATGGCGCAGCTGGAGGGGGAGAAGCAGTTGGTGGAGCAATTGCTTCCGCTGGAGGTGGTACGGCTTAAGGAGGGGCAGGAGCAAAAGGTGTATGCCAGTTTTTTGGATATTGCCCGGACCATTCGCAAGGCAAATCCAGGGGTTACTTTGGAGTGTGTGGGGGAGCTGGATACGGTGATCATGTACCAGCCACAGCAGCAAAAAGCAAAGAAAAGCGTGGAATTTTTGAAGGTGGCGGTGGTCTGCTTCGTGCTGTTTTGGGGCTCGATGCTGACGTTGATGACCTTCCATAACGAAGCTTCGATTCCGGAGGTGTTTGCCAACATTCATCAATTATTGACAGGGGAGGAAAACGCGCGGCCACTGGTATTGATTCTGTCCTATACTGCAGGGATCGCCTTAGGCATTGGCTGTTTTTTTAACCATTTCGGTAAAAAGAAACTCACCGATGATCCCACGCCGGTGCAGGTAGAATTTGTGTCCTACAAAAAGCAGATCGACGATGCCATCGTAGACGAACTGGAGGAACAGCGGCATTGACGGCGCATATAGTAGTGGTTTTGGCGGGACTGATCGCCGGAGCGGTGATCTCCGGCGGTATCTTCGCTTTTATTGTAGTAATCGGCGTGATCCCGCGGCTCATTCAGCGGACGAAAACGGCGAAGCATATATGGCTGTATGAAACCATGATAACTCTGGGCGGCATTGTGGCGGGGATGACCTTGCTGGGTAATCAACTGCTTACCGGGTTCATGTGGATAGAGGTGGTGATCGGCCTGAGTTATGGTATATTCATTGGCTGCCTTTCAGTTTCAGTGGCGGAGGTGTTCAATGTACTGCCGATCCTGTGCCGCCGCGCGAAATTGGCGAAGGATATTCCCTGGCTACTGCTAGTATTGGGGGCAGGAAAAACAGCGGCGGTGCTGGTTTATTATTTTTTGCCGGGGTTTTTGATGTTGGAATAAAAAAAGCCGCCAAAGGCGGAAAGGGGACGAAATGAAAGTAGATAAACAACAATATCAAAGCTGGGTGGAGGAGGTATCGCCCCAGACGAACCTATGGTGGGGCTGCCTGAAAGCCTTTTTAGTGGGCGGGCTGATCTGCGTGCTGGGGCAATGTATTCATGATTATGTAATGATGTTGCCAGAGATAACAGAAAAAACAGCTGCCGCTTGGACTAGCATTAGCTTGATCTTCTTGGGTGCCTTTGTGACGGGCGTCGGTTGGTATGACAATATAGGACATTTTGCCGGAGCCGGATCGATCATTCCGATTACCGGGTTTGCTAACGGAATCGTGTCGTCGGCAATTGAGTTTAAAAAGGAAGGATTCATTTTGGGGCTGGGTGCCAAAATGTTTACCATCGCCGGGCCGGTGATCGTGTATGGAGTGCTGGCCAGCTCGGTATGTGGGTTGATTTATTGGATTATAACTTTATTCTAATGAAAAAGGCTTGACCGAATTGGTCAAGCCTTTTATGCGAATACTAACCTACTGTTACATTTGGTAATCCTGCAGCTCTCATTTTCTTTGCAACAGATGCAACCTGTTCAGCAGAGGGAACCGGGACATCCGCCAGCGGATAGGAAAGACCCAGACAATTGTACTTCCTATCGGCATAGTTGTGATAGGGCAGAATGCGTAGGATCTTGACATTTTTCAGCTGCCCTACAAAGGCGGCGATCGCTTCCCATTCACCATCGTTCATGGTGGGGACATAGGGGTAGCGGATCTCGAAGGATTTACCCATACTATCGACATATTTGATATTATCTAAAATGTTTTTGTTGGAAGATCCGGTGCAGTGGATATGCACTGTTTCATCCATTGCCTTAATGTCAAACAGGAAGGTATCCACATAGGGCAAAATCGCATCGATGGCAGCACGGTTTACCGCGGCGGATGTGTCGATCGCAATGTTGATATCTTTTTGCTTTAAGAGCTTTGCGATTTCAACGCATAGATCTGCCTGCATGAGTGGTTCGCCTCCGGAGAAGGTCACACCGCCACCACTGTTTTTCATAAAAATCTCGTCCTTCAACAGTTCTTCGGCAATCTTTTCTGGGCTGAGGTCGATGCCGGCGGTCTCAAAGGCTCTTTGCGGACAGACTGCTTCGCAATGCCCACAAAAGGTACAGTTTTCTCTTACAAAAATATGCTTGTTGTTTTCAATCATATTTGCGGTGCACAGCTTGGTGCAGCGCAAACAGTCCACACAGAGCTTTGCATCATACATTTTTTCTTTTTTATATAAAAAGGATTCGGGATTATGGCACCACTTGCAGCGCAGAGGGCAACCTTTGAAAAACAACGTTGTTCTGATTCCGTCGCCGTCGTGGATCTCAAAACGTTTAAATGACAGAATTCTTGCTTTCGTTTCCATAGTACTTCCTTTCAGTTACTGAGCCGAGCGGCATCTTTTGATGAAATCATCTTGTTTTTCTTTTGTCATCTTCACAAAATACTCATTCCAACCGCACACACGAACCTGCAGGTTTGAATATTTCTCTGGATTTTCCTGCGCGGCATAGAGGTCTTCGATCCCAAACACATTTCCTTGCAATACCATTCCACCACAGGAAAAGTAGGTACGGACTAAAGAAGAAAAAGCTTCCATTCCCCGTTGTCCTTCCACAGCGGAGGGATGAATGATAAAATCACAAACAGCCGCATTCACTAAATTTGTGGTATCGATGCTGAGTACGCTGTGCATAGCAGCGGTAATGCCTTGGCGTTCCATACCTGCAACACCGCACATGTTTTTGGAAAACATTGTTCTTGCGTGCCTTCCATCGGGGGTGGCAGCCACATACGCGGCATGGTCAACACAATGCATGACGGAATCGGCACCAAGGCGGTATTCACCGCCGATCCGGTTCTTTCTTCCCACAATCAACGCAGCCAGATGGGCGTAGATATCCCGTGCCAACGCATCGGGCACAGTTAAACCATTTCCATAGCGGTTTTTCTCGTTCAGGATTTCAATTCTCAAGTCCTCATAGCCTTGCCAATCAGTTTGTAGTACTTCGCGGAATTCCTGCAGGGTGAGTCGTCTCTCATCATAAACAAACTTTTTGATAATCAAAAGAGAGTCCACAGTGGTGCCAATGCCGCAGAGTTTTAGAGAGGTATTTGAGTATACGGCTCCCCGATTATAAATGTCACGTCCCTTTTCAATGCAGGAAGCGAAGGTTCCGGAATAAACGGGGGACGGGTTGATCAGATGCATGAAGTCCGATTCCAGATCAACTGCACAGATGATGTTGTTGACGATAGCATCCAACTGCACCAAAAATCGCTGGTAAAATTCTGCATACGTAGTCGGGTCAGTGTTGTAGCGTATTCCGGCTTCTTTCCCGGTCAGCATATCCACGCCGTTATTGACCGCAAACTCCACCGCTTTGGGGATACTGATCCAGGAACAACAGATCAGTGGTTCCTCCAATCCCATCAGAGTAGGCTCATAGCACCCTTGAGGAACGTAATCCTGGGAGATTGCTTTGTCGATTCCGATTTTTTGATAGGCATTCCACACCGCTTCATCCGATAGCAGGTTGATACTGCTGATACCGCTTCGTATCATTTCAAGAATTTGTCTGAGCAGATCCTCGGGCATATTTTTATGATAACGAACGTGGATCTTGGGATTGGTTATCTTTAATTCGCTGTATATCTCTAGTATCAGCTTAGTGAGTAAGGTTGAACCGTAATTCCCGTCTTTGTCTGCACCGCCAAGTCCGAAGGGTTGTCCAGCCCAACGGTCAGCAGCACTGTATTTATTAATAAAATACCGAAACAGTTCCCTTACTTCTTCTTCTGTAAAACGGCCACTTTCCAAATCAGCCAGATAGAGCGGTTCGTACAGACGGTCGATGAGACCGAAAGAACGGGCATTTTCAAGAGCAACCTCATAGATCATCATAAACAGATCGGTAAGCATCATGGCCTGATAGATTGTGCGGGGCTCATGCAGTATCAGTTCGTGGATGCATTCGGAAAACATCTTTGCTCCGGGATATTTCAACGATTCTTTATGAATGCGGCAAAGCAGGCGCAGAATAGCGGAATAAACAAGGATCACCGAATCGATAAAATCGATTTGTTCCTGCGTGGTGTTGGGATCCTTCGTCAGTTCCGTCTTCCGATTCTTTGCTCTTTCAAGTAGACCGGGAAAGCCCAGATGATGTATGTCGTTCCAATTGGGGAGGGTGTGGTGATAGTCAATGCACGGCTTGCATCCCCATTCAACTGCCTCCTCCTGCAAATCCAAGGTTTGGGGCGAATAATGAGAAAGAATATATTTTTTGAACAGATCCGTGTACTTGCAAAAGACTTTCTGATGGTTAATTTTCGCGGCAAACAAGTTTTTTTCGTTTATCTCTATTTGAACATTGTCATATAGAAAAGCAAACATTTCTGCACGTAAGATTGCAGTAGACGTGTTTTCGATTTTTTGATCAAACAGCTCCTTCAGGCGCATATCGATTTCTTCGGGAGATAACCCGGTGGAAGGATCAAAGTTTGTTTGTATGAATTCGTTATCAAGAACGCTTCTGTTGGCATAAAAATTTTTCTCGAACATAGATGTTTCCTCCTCGCTTGTACAAAGCAGTCACTTGTTCTTCGCTATCTAATTCCTAATTATACTAAGAATTTCGGGGAATTAAATACACAACTCCGTCGTTATGATGCACAAATCAGTCATTGACTTTTTGCAGCTAAAGCGTATACTGAAAGCAGGAAAGGAGGAATGATCGGATGAATTATGATGTAAATATCATGGCAATCGAAAATGTGTATTACCGGCAGGAAACAAACTGGGAAAGAAATATTTGTAAAACACGGCATTATGATGCTGTTGTTTTTTTTACCGAAGGTGAAATAGAATATAATTTTCCTCAAAAGACGGTGATTGCAAAAAAAGGAGAAATGCTGTTTCTTCCGGGAAATCTTCCCTATAGCGGCAAGCGGCATACAGAGCGCTGTTCCTATTATGTCATCGATTTTTTGTGCTCTGATGAAAAGCAGTTTGAAGGCTTTGGTGCACCTTGTTCTTTTCCTGTCGGTAACTACCAAAAGGTTCTTCAGCGATTCGAAAGTGTATTTTGGCTATGGAACCATCCGTCGATCGATACAATGCTTGGGTTAAAGGAACATCTATATGCTTTACTGAGAGAACGCTTCTCAGGGGAGGAAAAAGAAGAAGTCAATCCACCCGGAAGGCATATATTGCGGTTTATCGAAGGGAATATGGGCGATCCAAAACTTAGCGTTGCGAAAATATGTGAAGAGCTATATATTTCTGACTCACAGCTGCGAAGAACGATCCATAAACTTACAGGAGTATCGCCCAATGAATATATCACGGTACTCAGGCTGAAGAAAGCGAAAGAAATGTTGACTACAACCAATAAAAGTATAAAGGATATTTCCTGTACCTGTGGCTTTGCATCACCCTATTATTTTTCAAGAGTCTTCGCTAAATCAATGGGAATGTCCCCTTCTGCATATAGAATGTGCATTTCCGATTAAATACACGATTTCAAGCACTTTAGCTTTAGAAAAAGGCAATATCGTGAAATGAAGGAATCATTTCATGATATTGCCTTTATTTACTGTTTAATGGCATACGGCTTTCTTAAAAACAGAAAGCTCATGGTCGCTTAACGAAAATACCTCTGCGCATTCGGGGAAAGATCCAAACAAAGTATAGTAGTGAGTCAAAGCAGCCAGACAGCTGCCTTTGTAAGAAGGATGCGAGAGATCCGGATCATGCAGATCGATGGCAGGATCCAGCCTCATTGCTTTTTGAAAGGCTAAGCCAACAAAGGATACCTTAGCATCTAGTCCAGATCCGGCCTTCTGATAGGCAGCGGCCAGATCCTTTGTCATGGAATCCGGTGTCCAGCTATGTTCCTCTAAAGTAGGACAACCAACTTTTCTTGCCCAGGTGGCATATAAGATGAGCTGAGGAGTTTGCGGCTTCAAAAGCTGAACGGTATGGGTGAGACCGTCCATAAATGCATCAAAATTCAAAATGGGTAATAGACTTTGTTCCTGTAAAAAGCATACATCATACGTGCGAGACTGTAAGGATGAAATCAATTCTTGCGTAACAGTATCGTTCTCATCTTTAAATTGGAAGAGCTTGCGGCCGCCTTGGGTAATGCGATACGCATGAACTTCTTTGCCGTTTGCACGGCAGAGGTTTTCGAATAAAACGTCTAGATCGTTGTAATAAGTGTAACTGTTTCCGATAAATAAAATATTCATAAGAGTCATTCCTTTCTGTGGATGGATTTTAGATTTCATAAAAACGATTTTTCGCAGCATATTCCGTGGGTGTGAGACCGGTACGCTGCTTAAAGGTACGGCAAAAATGGTATAGGTTGGCGAAACCACATTCTATGGAGATTTCTGTAATACTGAGAGTGGTACTGATCAGCAGATGCATAGCCTTTTGAATACGCTGATGTAACAGGTACTGTCGTGGAGTGGTTTTATAGTACAGATTAAAAAGTTTTCGCAGATATACTTCACTAATGTTGAATTGAGCTGCTATGCTTTGGTTTGACAAATCCGGACGCGAGAGATTTTCGTTCATATATTGTATGGCGGATTGAAGTAAGGGAGAGCTTGGCAGTGAGTCTTCGAAGACAGAGCCAAGAAGATCATAGAAAGCACTTAAAATTTTTAAGCGCGATGTTCCATGCAAAACCATTTTTTGAATTGTGTCAAACTTTTGAATGCAGGATTTGGGATTATGAAGATCGATGACCTGTATTTCCTGGCAGTCATAGTTTTCACAGTCAAAATTAAATAGTGGAAATAGTCCTTCTTTATCACGAAAAAGAGTATAGGAGGCACCTTTTGGAAGAATAACGGCGGTACCGGGATGCGAGATGTAGCTTTTTTGATCCATTACATAGGTAATCTGACCGGTGAGGCAAAATGAGAGACCGAAAGAGGGACGATCGGTCATTTCAAAAGTTTCGCCTTTGCGAGAATGAACCAACAGGGGGATATCCAGATCGGTTATTATGATATTGTTTAGCTTAAACATATTATAGTGTATCACCTCGATCGAATCATATCATATTTTGCAAATAAATCAATATATTTTGCTTTTTTTGTATCGAAAATGATAAATCAATACCGATTCTATCATTGAAGGTATTTTAGAAAATTACTATAATGGTAGAAAACATAGGAGGATGATCGTATGGATTTTTTAAATAAAACAGCAATATCAACCGGAGCTGCGTCCGGCATGGGACTTCTATTTGCTCAAAACTGGGCAGAGCTGGGCGGCAATGTGATTATGTGCGATGTTAACGAAAAAGTTTTGGCGGAAAAAGTAGAGGAGATCAATGCGAAAGGAAGAGGCAAAGCAGTTGGTATGATCTGTGACGTACGTGATTATGAGCAGGTATGTACCGCACGCGACAAAGCGGTTGCTGAATTCGGCAGCATCGATGTAATGGCCAATTTTGCAGGTGGAACAGCAACCCGGATGTGTCAGGTAGATCGTGAAAAATATCCGGAATTTCCCGATGTACCCATCGATGTATATGATTGGGGTATTGATGTCAATTTGAAAGGACCTTTCTATTTTGCCCATGCTGTTCTAAAACAGATGAGAGAGCAAAACAGCGGTCTGATCATTAACATCGGCTCCATTACAGGACAGGAAGGAGATCAGTATGGCATGGATTACCCCACTTCCAAGGCAGGTCTTATGTTTGGACTGACAAAATCCATTGCGCAATATGGTTCATCTTACGGTATCCGTTGTGTTTGCGTATCACCCGGACCGGTTATGACCCGTCCTGCCATGGCCAAAATGAAAACCTTGATGGGAAGAGCCGCAGAACCTCAGGAGATCATTGATCTGTGTCTTTTCATTGCCTCGGATAAAGGTCAATTCATCAACGGTGAAAATATTATGATCGATGGCGGACGTAATGCGATGACAAGGAGCAAAGTATGAGTAAAACTTTTTTAAATCATGAAAAACCATTGCTTACAGTCATGCTTCAATGTGAGACTCCGGAAGTGGCTATTAAAAGAATTCGAAATGCAAACTGTATGGGAGCCGATGCATATGGATTGCAAACAGAAAGCCTGAAACCAGAGTATCGAAACGAGGATACATATAAACGACTGTTTGCAGAAATGAAGGATAAACCCTGCTATGTAACGAACTATCGAAAGAAAAATAGTACAGGCGCAACAGACGAAGAATTAGCAAAAGGGCTTTTAGAGTTAGCTCAAAGCGGGGCCACCTTGATAGATGTTATGGGCGATCTGTTTTGTAGACATCCGGAAGAATTAACAGAGGATCCGGAAGCCATTGAAAAGCAGATGAAGTTGATCGATGCGATCCACGAAGCGGGAGCAGAGGTGCTGATTTCGTCTCATATTTTAAAGTTTACTCCTGCGGAGCGCGTTTTAGAGGTGGCATTCGAGCAAAAACGCAGAGGCGCCGATATTATCAAAATTGTAACCGGTGCCGATTCCATGCAGCAGCAAATTGAAAACTTGCGAATTACTCATCTGTTGAAGCAAGAACTAGATGCACCGTTTTTATTCCTGGCTGGTGGCGAGTGTTCGCTGCATAGACGGCTGGGTATCAAACTGGGGTGCTGCATGGCTTTGTGTGTATATGAGCATGATCATCTGTCTACGGCAGCACAGCCACTTTTAAGTACAATGAAAACCATTCGAGATACCATCGATTTTTAAGGAGAATATATGAAAGCTATACTAATTAATGAGGATCGTTCACTAAGATGGGACACTGTTCCGGATCCGGTTTTAGGTGATGATGATTGCCTGATTAAAATCGAAGCCGCTGCGCTGAACCGTGCCGATTTAATGCAGAGAGAAGGAGATTATCCGCCTCCTCCGGGCTGTCCTGATTGGATGGGACTAGAGATTGCCGGAACGATTGTAGAAATTGCAAAGGGTGCAAAGGAAAAATCCAACTGGAAGATCGGCGATAAGGTCTGTGCTCTGTTGGGGGGCGGTGGCTATGCCGAATATGCCAACGTGAAATACGATATGCTCATGCCGGTTCCCCAAAACTGTTCTATGGTGGAAGCGGCAGCAATTCCTGAGGCCTTTGCAACAGCGTATTTGAATCTTTTTATTGAAGGAAACATCAAAGACGGTGATACACTTTTAATGAATGCCGGAGCCAGTGGTTTGGCCAGTGTGGTCATTCCCATGGCAAAGGCTTTTGGCATTAGAGTCATCACTACTGTTCTAAGTGAAAAGATTGCAAAGAGCATTCAGCATCTGAAAGCAGACCGAGTAGTAGTTACAACCAAAGAAGATATTGCAGAAGTTTTAAAGGAAGAGCTAGAAAATGGTCATCCGGTGGATGTTGCCATTGACTGTTTAGGCGGTGAGATCATGGGGAAATGCATTCACTATTTAAAACATGGTGCGCGTTGGATCATGATTGCAGCACTAGCTGGTATGAAAACAGAAATCGATCTTAAAAATATTTATGTGCGCAATGTTCGAATTATTGGCTCAACGCTGCGTTCCCGTACTCCGGAGATGAAGGCGCAGATTTTGGCCGATCTTGTGAGAAAAGTTTGGCCGAAGGTGGAAAGCGGCGAGGTAAAACCCACCATCTACAAGGTACTGCCTATTACAGAGGCAGAAGCAGCGCAGGATATTCTGTACAGAGGCGAAAATGTGGGTAAGGTTGTATTGACTATAAATTGAATCCAATAAAAAACAGGAACGGCTTCACTGACTAAGTGAAACGTTCCTGTTTTTTATATGTTAGTAGTTTTTTAGATAGTAATACAGTAATTCTATTAGGCTTCCAATTCAGCTTTGGCAAAATCCTGTGCCTGATACATTTTATAGTATAAGCCCTTATGTGCCAACAGTTCCTCATGGGTACCGCGTTCCGCAATTTGTCCTTTGTGGATCACCAGGATCATATCCGCCTCGCGAATCGTGGAAAGACGATGGGCAATGGCCACAATGGTACGATCACCAGACAAATTCTTAATAGCACCCTGGATCTGTTTTTCAGTTTGAACATCTACGGAAGCTGTCGCCTCATCCAAAACGATAATGGGAGACTGTCGCAGAATCGCACGGGCAATGGCTACACGCTGCTTTTGACCACCGGAAAGGCGCAGACCACGCTCGCCAACACGGGTGGCATACTGTTCCGGCATGCTCATGATATCATCATGGATCTTGGCAGCCTGGGCAGCGGCTTCGATCTCTTCCTGAGTGGCATTCGGTTTTGCATAGCCGATATTTTCGGAAATAGTACCATTAAATAGGAAAGTATCCTGCAGTACCGGAGAGATATTGTGGCGCAGGCTTTCGAGCGTCACACCTTTAATATCTTTGCCGTCGATCAAAATACGACCTTCAGTAGGATCATAAAAGCGGGAGATCAGCTGGGTAGTTGTAGTTTTACCCACACCGGTGGGACCAACCAGAGCTACCATCATACCGGGTTTGCAGTCGAAAGAAATATTCTTTAATACCGGAATATTATTGCTGTAATGGAAGCTTACGTTTTCGAAGGTGATCTGTCCCTTTACTTCACCGATATCCTTAGCATCAGCAGCATCCTGAATGGCAGAGGGGGTATCCAAAATCAAGGCTACACGTTCCGCACCTACCAGAGATTGCTGCAGATTTTCCAGCAGATTAGCTAAGCTGGAAACCGGAGCATAGAACAATGACAGATACAATACAAAGGCTACGATATCAGCTACGGAGAGCTGGTTTTGATGAGCTAGAATACCGCCGAAGAACACAACCAAAACCGTACCGGCGGAAGAAAGAAATTCTACGCTGGGATGGAATACAGCACTTACTTTTAACGCGCGAAGCATGGCACGTACCTGATTAAAATTCTTCTCGTGCAGACGCTGACTTTCGTATTTTTCCTGACCAAAGGACTGAATTTCATGCAAACCGGATAAGCTGTCCTGCAGCTGCGCATTCAGCTCGCCCATGCTTTTTTGAGATACCTGGAAAAAGGGGCGGACCTTTTTAGAAAATACAATACCGGATGCCAGGATCAAAGGAATGGGACAACAGGTGATCAGTGCCAATTTCCAGTTAACGGTCAGCAGGATTACCAGTACACCTAAAAAAGTAACGATGTTGGTGATTATTTCAGGGATCATATGAGCGTACAAAAGCTCAAAATCGCGGGTGTCGTTGACTACACGGCTCATCAGATCACCGGTCTGTTTGTCGTGGAAGAACCCCAGATCCAGACTCTGCAGTTTATCATACAAACGGCTTCTTAAGTCACCCACCAGATACCAGGCAGCTTTATGCGTTAAAAAGTTACTAAGAAAACGGAATAGGATACGCAGCAGATACAACAGCAACAGCGCAACGGCCAGCAGCATGATCGTATCCAATGCAGCATCATCCACGCCTTTTTCGACTACACCGGTCATGGCGGATAGTAATTTTGGGGCCGTTAAGTTCAAAACTGTAAGACCCAGAGTAGAAAGAATAGCAAGTACATATAGGCCTTTATAGCGCGCGGCCTCTTTGGTGAGTTTCCATAACATTTTCATAGTCATTCCTCCGGGGTTAATAAATAAGGAAAGTCTGTCTAAGTATAAAATACAAAGACAGACTTACGAATTGCGATTTTCTTCTTATGTAGTATAAATCCTTAGAACGGCATGAAGGAGAAGCCGAGGATCAGCATGATAAGCCAAAGAGCAATACCGATGGCTCCGCAAATGATACCGGCAGTGGCCATGCCGCTACGGCAGCCCTTACCCTTTGCAACGCAACCAAAGATGATACCAAGAGTACCGGTGATTGCGGGGAAGCAGAAGAAAGAAACAATACCCAGTACCAGAGCGGCGATTGCCATACCTTTGCCGGCAGCAGGAGGTGCAATGGGAGCAGTATTATAACCATAACCCTGAGGCTGACCTTGATTATAATTCTGATTGTAATTCTGATTGTACTGAGGATTCTGATAATTAGGAGCCTGATTATAATTCTGAGTATAGTTCTGATCCTGCTGGGGAGCGGTATAAACCTGCTGCTCCTGTGCATTGATGTTCAGACCTTCGCCAGCATTCTGCAAGCTTAAATCAGCACCGCAACCGGCACAGAATTTTGCATTGTCCTGATTGCTGGTTCCACAATTCTTACATTCCATGATAAATAATCCCTTCTTAATTAAAGTGTCGTTGTGTAAAACACAGATATATAATTATCATAAGCATACTTTAAAATCAAATGTTTGTCAAGTGAAGTTACGAAGGATTCCAAAAACTATCAGGAAAAAAAGAGAGATCCAAAACACTGTGTACAAAAAGCGTGGCTTTTGGAAAAAATAGGGCTTGCCAACGAAACAAAAAAATGCAATTAGATTCCAAATTCCAAACAGCACAAATACCACAGGATTATAAGAAAAAGCGGCAGCAAAATCCAGACGAAGCAGAGAAAGCATCATTCGCGTTGAGCCGCAACCGGGACAACGAAGCCCGGTGGTAATTAGATATAAACAGGGAATCGAAAGACCGGTCAGACGGATCCAAAGCCAATATCCCAGTCCCACTGCCAAAATCACACTATAAATTTTAAAAATTTGTCTTCGCATCATATTAGAACACGGTTTCCTCATACAGTTCATCCAAAATCGCATACAGGTTATCTTCACAGTATTCGATCTCGGAAGAAAATAATCGCACCAGTTCCACCTGATCTTCAAAGGTAAAAGTACCGCGCAGCGTAAAGATGGCGGCGCCCAGTGCATGGACTAGGCGATAGCCCAACACAGCAAAGGCAGCCCGTGCATCGGCATCGTCCAAAGACGGAGCATTAGCCATGTGACGATAGATCAAATATACCAGAAGCTGTTCGTATTCAATTTGGCGATCCTTCATATGATCATCAAAGCCTGTCCAATCAATTTGCTCTCGGCATTTTGAAAGTTCAGTAAGAAGTTTCGGCCAAACAGGATCAAGGATTTCCAAATCCTGTATAAAAGGAAGCCACTGATCAAGATCAATGGAAAGGGGCAGCTGCAGATTTTCAATGCGCCGATCGATGGAAAGGTCACGGCGCTGTAAAAAGGTGATCACTTCATCACGATAAGCGATGATCTCATCTTCATCATCGGATTCTGGTAGATCCTCGTTATCATTGGCGACAAAAGCGACGGGCTCTTTTTGACTTAGAATCAAACGAGCCGCCTCTTCACAGCAAAGGCCTAAGCCGCTTTCGATGCGTCCCGGCAAATCGTTATGAAAGCGGGGATGGTCGGTACAAATTTGACAGATATGTTCTTCTCCCATTTCGATAATGATATCGCAAAGATTCTCACGATTTAAAAAGGGACAGCGTTCATGCTTTCCTAAGATAAAATGGGGTGGATCGGCGGAAAAGTCGATATCGCTCTGCAGGCGTTTCGCCATTGGACCGCTGTAGTCTTGATAGAATGAAGATGTATCCTCGTCGATGTCGATCTCCCAGCCAATACAGCAATTGTGCCGACAGGCACCGGCTATGCACTTAAATTGCGCATAATAATTCGGTACGATGTTCAGCATAGCTTACCCTAACAGAACTTCGGCATTGGTGCCATAAAAGATATCATCACGGCCACTGATGAGTTTAAAAAATTCTTCCATTTTGGGCCAGTAGGAGGGATCATAGTCCATTTCGTAGGCATGCCCCCAAATGTAGAAGATCTGCGGCTTGTCGGGTGTCAGTTCCAGAAAACGTCGGCCCATTTCCATGAGGCGATCGTACTCCAGCATATGATACACGTTGGGGTTGAAACGGTGCAGATAGGATTGCTCGTCGAAGCTGTCAGTATTGGTGGTGGTGCGGCAGTAGCGGATCTTGGTGTTTTCTTTAATGATCTGCGCTACACGGTCGTCGTTATTCACGCCGCCACCGGGATAGGCCATGCCCATCACATCGTAGCCCACCAGAGCTTCTAAATTTTTACGATCTTCTTCCACTTGACGAATGATCTCAGCCTCGTCAAGCTTAGGCAGAAGCGGATGGGTCAAAGTATGAACGGCCACTTCATGTCCTTCATATACGTACTTGACGTCCTCGGGGGCAATCTTATAGTGGGCCACCCGCTGACCTTCACGGATCAAAATATTCTTTTTACCCAGAAGCTCGGAATTTAGGTTAAAGGTTCCTTTTAAATTGTATTTGTTTAACAGCTCAATCAAATGAATGTCCTGCGTAACGGCATCATCGTAGCTGAAGGTAATGGCTTTGGAAAAGTTTTGTTTCCAGGATGTACTCATAGTGGTGTTCCTCCTTTTGAGGGGCAGTGGCTTTTGAAATGACGCAGCCCTAATGTGGTTTCATTATAGCTTGAATTATTTTGAAGGTCAAGCAGGGAAAGGTCAGGAAAAATGTATAAGGCGGGGGTGAAACACGAATACTAAGGAAAATTATGACGTTAGGAGTTTATATATGGGGAAGATGATGGGAAGTCAAAGCATTCTTTTTGATAGGCCTCCACAGATCATTGGCGAAGCTGCCGTGGTGGGGCCAAAAGAGGGAGAAGGACCGCTGGCACGGTATTTTGACCGAATCTGGAAAGATGAAAAAGACGGTGCAGAATCCTGGGAAAAGGCGGAGAGTCAACTCGCGGAGCAGTCGATCCGTTTGGCCATTTGTAAGGCTGGACTGAAAAGAGACCAGGTACGATTTTTGGTGGCGGGAGATCTGCTGAATCAGCTGACAGCAACACATTTTGGTGTGCGAGAACTGGGAATTCCCTTTGTGGGAGCCTATGGGGCCTGTTCCACCATGGGGTTGTCCATGCTATTGGCGTCGGCTTTGATTGATGGTGGCTTTGCAAATATAGCTGCTGCCGAGGCCTCCAGTCACTTTTGTACCTCGGAAAAACAGTTCCGTACACCGCTGGCTTATGGATCCCAAAGGCCTTTATATGCCACCTGGACGGTGACGGGCAGCGGAGCGGTGGTGCTGGCAAATGATGCACACGAATCGTCCCGGACTCTTCGGGAGGTGGTGGTGACAGGAGCCACGGTGGGTCGTATTGTGGATTATGGCGTAAAGGATGCCTTTAACATGGGAGGCGCTATGGCACCAGCTGCTGCCGAGGTACTACTGGCACACTTTCGTGATTTTAACCGCAAGCCCTCTGATTATGATTGTATTTATACCGGCGATTTAGGGTATTATGGTGCCGAGCTTCTGGCTAAATTATTGGAAGCGGAGGGATATCTGCTGGAGGGTCACTATCGTGACTGTGGCACTTTGATTTACGATCAGCAGGAGCAGGATACTCACGGTGGGGGGTCGGGCTGCGGCTGTAGTGCCGTCACCTTTGCGGGCTATTTGATGCATAAACTGCGAAACGGAAAGCTTAATCGAATTCTATTTGTGCCCACTGGAGCTCTGCTGTCACCTCTGAGCACCCAGCAGGGCGAGTCGATCCCTTGCATCGCCCATGCGGTGGTCATCGAATCTCGTAGACCGGAGATCCGCACGGCGGAAAGGAGCTGATGGTTATGGATTATATCAAGGCTTTCATAGTGGGAGGACTTCTTTGTGTGATCGGCCAGGTACTGCTTCAAAGGACGAAGCTGACACCAGCTCGTATTGTGGTGATTTTTGTAACGGCGGGTGCTGTTTTGACGGGCATTGGGGTATATGAACCCTTGGTCAAATGGGCGGGCTGCGGAGCCACAGTGCCTTTGACCGGTTTTGGTTATACCCTGGCTAAAGGTGTAATGGATGAAGTGAAAACAGCAGGAATTCTTGGCGTTTTCACCGGTGGGTTTAAGGCGGCCGCCGGTGGCTTGGGAGCGGCAGTACTGTTTGGGTATTTGGCATCGGTGCTGTTTGAGCCAAAGTCAAAACAATAAAGTTGGTTTTATGGATAAAAAACGGCAGGTGCTCAGATTATATATCTGGCTCCTGCCGAATCTTTCATGTTGAATTAGAATTCCAAGTTGTTTACGGTTCTGGGGAAGGGGATCACGTCGCGGATGTTGCCCATGCCGGTTACGTACATGATCAAACGCTCGAAGCCAAGGCCGAAACCGCCGTGGCGAACGGTACCGTAACGGCGCAGATCCAAATACCACCAGTAATCTTCCTCGCGCATACCCAGCTCGCGGATACGCTGTTCGATAATATCCAGACGCTCCTCACGCTGGCTACCACCACACAGTTCACCAACACCGGGAACCAGCAGGTCGGCAGCGGCAACGGTCTTGCCGTCGTCGTTGAGGCGCATGTAGAAGGATTTGATATCTTTCGGATAATCGGTAACGAATACGGGGGTACCTTCGAAGGCAACTTCGGTCAGGTAACGCTCGTGTTCGGTCTGAAGATCCACACCCCACTCGGGTTTGTAATCAAATTCTTTTCCGCTATTCTGCAGAATTTCGATGGCCTTAGTATAGGGGCAGCGTACGAAGTCTTTCTTAACAATAGTCTGCAGACGCTCAAGCAGAGTTTTATCCACAAAGCTATTGAAGAAGTTCAGTTCTTCCATGGCGTTGTCCAGCAGATACTGGATGACATATTTCAGCATGTCTTCTTCTAACTGCATAACATCGGCCAGATCCGCAAAGCAGATTTCAGGTTCCATCATCCAGAACTCAGCCGCATGGCGAGGAGTGTTGCTGTTTTCAGCACGGAAGGTGGGGCCAAAGGTGTAGATGTTGCGGAAAGCAGTAGCAAAGGTCTCACCGTTCAGCTGGCCGCTTACGGTCAGGTTGGCTTCTTTTCCGAAGAAATCCTGAGAGAAGTCGATTTTGCCTTCCTCGGTGGTAGGCAGTTCGTTGGGGTTCAGTGTGGAAACACGGAACATTTCACCGGCACCTTCACAGTCACTTCCGGTAATAATGGGGGTGTTTACATAAACAAAACCTCTTTCTTCCTGGAAGAACTTGTGAATGGCAAAAGCAGCCAAAGAACGAACTCGAAATACGGCCTGGAAGGTGTTGGAACGGGGACGCAGATGCGCAATGGTACGAAGGTATTCAAAGGAATGACGCTTTTTCTGCAGGGGATAATCGGGGGTGGACACACCTTCGATTTCCACAGAAGCAGCCTGAAGCTCGAAAGGCTGTTTCGCCTGAGGCGTCATAACCAGCTGACCGGTTACGATAATGGAAGAGCCAACGGGCAGGCGACTGATCTCGCTGAAATTATTCAGCTTGGACTCCTCGTATACGATCTGTAAAGTATTGAAACAAGTGCCATCGTGCAGAACGATGAAACCGAGGGACTTGGAATCCCGAATGCTGCGCACCCAACCGGTGACAGTAATGGTTTGATCCGCGTATTTGCCTGCATCTTTGAACAGGTCGCGAATTAAAACACAGTCCATAAAAAACTCCTTTCTCGCTCAGGTCATATTCCTGAGACAATCTGATGATAATAGAATCCTACGATATAAAATCTGTTAGTTGACATATAAGACGATTACGTCTATAATATATTCGTTAATCTGATTTTAACGCAGGTTACAGACCATTATAGCATTCAAGCCACAAAATGGCAAGGAAAACTTTATAAAGGGAGGAAAATATCCAATGAAAACAACTAAAAGAATGATTGCTTTTGTATGTGTTATGTTGCTGGCCATCGGCATGATCGGCTGCGGTGAATCCAAAAAGGCTGAGGCGAAAGAAATCGACCTGAGCAAGGTACACCAGGAGATCAAAGATGCCTATGGTGAGAACTATTTGGCTAACATGGATTTCGATTCTGAAATTCTTGAAATGATCTTCGGTATCAACCCTGAATGGGTGGCAGAGTCTGTGGCACAGGGCCCCATGATGAGTGCCCATGTTGACACCTTCATCGCTATCAAAGCCACTGAAGGTAACGTAGAAAATGTAAAGAAGGCACTGGAAGACTATCGTCAGATGAATATCGATGCCAATATGTTTTATCCGATGAATCTGCCTAAGCTTGAAACTGCTGAAGTATACCAGACCGGCGACTATGTATTCTATATTCTGCTAGGTGGTTATTACGAAGGTGATGATGAAAGCGCTGCTAAGGATTTCTACAAAGAGCAGAACGAGATCGCCATCAACATTATTGAGAAACAATAAAAAGAGAAACTGTCTTGACACCGGCAATTCGGTGGTCAAGGCAGTTTTTTATGTTCTTTTGCCCTACGGGCAATATCGATATGATGTTAAACACAAAGCCTGATGCTTCGAAGTGAAGCACCAGGCTTATTTATATTGTGAATTCTCACGTTGGCTTATTTAGGTTGTTCGCTGTTTTTCAGGGTTACATCGTGGTAGCCGCCCTCTACGATACTGGTGGCAGATACCAAAGTGATTTTAGCCTTTTCCTGCAGCTCAGGAATGGTCAGAGCACCACAGTTGCACATGGTGTGTTTAACTTTACTCAGAGACAGGTTCAAGTTGTCCTTCAGGCTACCTGCATAGGGAACGTAGGAGTCAACACCCTCTTCGAAGGCCATCTTCTTGGAGCCGCCCAGATCATAACGCTGCCAGTTACGAGCACGAGCAGAACCTTCGCCCCAGTATTCTTTCATGTAAGTACCGTTGATCATAACGCGGTTGGTGGGGCTTTCGTCGAAACGAGCGAAGTAGCGACCCAGCATCATGAAATCGGAACCCATGGCCAGAGCCAAGGTCATATGATAGTCATGAACGATACCGCCGTCGGAACAGATCGGAACGTAGATACCGGTTTCTTTGAAGTACTCATCGCGGGCTGCAGCAACTTCGATAACAGCGCTGGCCTGTCCACGACCAATACCCTTCTGCTCACGGGTGATACAGATGGAACCACCGCCGATACCAACTTTAATGAAGTCGGCACCTGCTTCAGCCAAGAAACGGAAACCTTCACGGTCTACTACGTTACCGGCACCAACTTTTACGCTGTCACCATATTTGGAACGTACGAAGTCCAGAGTCAGCTTCTGCCACTCGGAGAAACCTTCGGAAGAGTCGATACACAGAACGTCAGCACCAGCTTCAACCAGAGCAGGAATACGCTCTGCGTAGTCACGAGTGTTGATACCTGCACCAACAATATAACGTTTCTGAGCATCCAGCATTTCATTGGGATTCTCTTTGTGAGTGGAGTAGTCCTTGCGGAATACAAAATATTTCAGGTTCTGATTTTCATCGATGATGGGCAGAGAGTTCAGTTTGTGATCCCAAATGATATCGTTGGCAACCTTCAGGGTAGTTCCTTCGGGAGCGCAAACCAGAGACTCAAAGGGAGTCATAAACTCTTTAACTTTGGTATCCAACTCCATGCGGCTTACACGGTAGTCGCGGCCGGTAACGATACCCAGCAGTTTGCCGTTGGGGGTGCCGTCTGCAGTTACAGCCAAAGTGTTGTGACCATTGCGTTCAACGATTGCCAGTACATCTTCCAGAGTATTATCGGGAGTTACATTGGAATCGCTAATAACAAAGCCAGCTTTATAATTTTTAACACGGGCAACCATAGCTGCTTCATCTTCGATGGATTGAGAGCCATAGATGAAGGAAACGCCGCCTTCGGTGGCCAGAGCGATTGCCATTTTCTCGCCGGAAACGGACTGCATGATAGCAGAAACCATAGGAATATTCAGGCTCAACGGGCATTCTTCCTGACCCTTACGGTATTTAACCAAGGGGGTCTTCAAGCTAACATTAGTAGGAACACATTCTGCAGAAGAATAACCGGGTACCAGCAAATATTCGCTGAACGTACGAGAAGGTTCGGGGAAATAATAAGCCATTGTGAGAATCTCCTTTTCGTTTAAATGTGATTTTATGTATTATATCAAGCCATTTCCCGTTGGTCAAGCCCTGTTTTGTGACAAACCGAAAGTCAAAAAAAGAAGAAACATAAGCGATTTGCATAAAAATATAAAGACGCTTCTACTAAGATGACAGAAAAGCATGGAATGAAACATGTCCGCAGGGCGGGAAAGATTTTTGGGTAGCATTCTTCAAAGCTCCGTCACATGCGCACAGCCCAGGTATTCTTGGAGAATCGTATAAACAAAGGGCTGCAGCGATCGTAAAAAAATTAACGATTTTTCTTTATTTACAAAAATAGACTTTTGATATTGCAAAATGCATAATAGGCGGTGCAGGAAGGAATTCCTGAATGTAGCGTAAATGATTCGCTTTGTTTTCTGTGATGGGCATAGTCGAACAGGCAGCAGATTTTAAGAAATTTAGGTTGATCCTGAAGAAAGCGATCAGATCTCCGCCGTTTGTTTCACCGGGATGCGAGGTTCTGCGATTTGTCTGTTCGTTTAGCAATACTATGCATTTCGCATCCCGGCTTTTTGTTAAGCGTCATTCTAGGAGGAAATATGGAAAAGTTTCAAGTATGGGTGGATTTACAAGACAGAAGATATGCTAAAAGGTTAGTTGAATTCCTGACGCTGCGTTATGGTGACATGATGCAGGTGGATCTTTTGAATAATGAAAAGTATAAACCGGATTTAGAAAGTGTTTTTTTGACTGACCGGGAAGAGCGGAAGGAAGGGTATGGGCAGATTATTTGGGTATCGGCGGAGGAAGGGCTGAATCCATATCAATCCGGACATAAAATCGCAAGAGATATTTTAAAAAGAAAAGAAACCTGGCATTTGAAAGAAGAAACAGTTGAATTCGGAGGGAAAAAGGGAGAATGGATTAGTGTTTATTCTCCCGTTGGAGGAATAGGAAAGAGTACATTGGCCATGGGATTGGCCGATATTTTAGCACATAAAAATAAAGTGGTGTTTATATCTTTGGAGGGGCCATCTGCATGGAATCTTTATTTTCGATATCCACTTAATTATAATTTGTCCGATTTTTTTTATTGTTTTTTGATGGGCAGGCCGGAAGAATGGAAAAAGCAAATTGATGAAATGACCTGTCAGCAAAAAAATGGTATGTATTTTATGCCTCCTTGTCAGTATCCGGACGATTTGTTGGAACTGCGAGATGGGGAAGTAATAAATTGGATGGAGTTATTAAAAGATAATTTCGATTACGTGATAGCCGATATGGGATGTCAGATGTTGCGACCGAATCGAGTGATTTTACAACACAGCAATAAAAAGTGCTTCATTGTAGATGCAAGGTTAGAAGGACGAATGAAATGGCAGAATTTTATGGTGGAACAGGGTAATTTGAAAGAGCAATGGATCTTTAGCAGATATGAAGAGAAAAGTAAACAAGGGGAAATCTGTTTGCCGGAGGATAATGGAATTTTTGAATTTCAGGAGGGAATAAAGCAGTTTTCAAAGAAAAGTATGTATTATAGGTGCTTGGAGAAGGCCGTGACAGAATGGATATGAATGATTTGTATGCAATATGTAAGGAAATAGTAAAAAAACGAATCAGGGAAGAGGCGGCATATACCGATGAAGAGGTTAAGCGAATCATTCTGGATGTGATTGCTAAAGAGCATAGAAAATGTTGGATTTCATTAGGAGAACGAGTGCAGATCGGTAAGAAAATTTTCTATTATTTCTGTGGATTAGATGTACTGCAACCAATTTTGGATGATGAGGCAGTAACGGATGTAATGGTGAATGGACCTGATCATATTTATTATGAAAAAAATGGGCAAATGAAATGCAGCATCGAACATTTTGAGAATGAGAAACGATTAGAGGATCTGATTCAGCAAATCGTAGGGGGCGTGAATAGGAGCGTCAATGAGGCCAATCCCATAGTCGATGCAAGGTTAGCCGATGGTTCTCGTGTGCATGTGGTGTTACCTCCGGTAGCTTTGAACGGTCCTGTGCTAACGATACGTCGCTTTCGAAAGAAGCCTATTACGATCAGAGAACTAATAGCGTGGAAAACATTGGATGAGAACACAGCATTATACTTGCAAAAAGCAGTGGAAGATAAAAGAAATATTTTTGTGTGCGGAGGTACAGCTTCGGGAAAAACAACATTGTTGAATGTATTATCCAATTTCATACCTAAGTATGAACGAATTATCACGATTGAAGATGCCGCTGAACTGCGGCTGGCAGAATTAGAAAATGTGGTCACCCTGGAGACTCGAAATAAAAATATAGAGGGGAAAGGTGAGATCAGTATGAGAGAATTGATCAAAGCAAGTTTGCGAATGAATCCGGATAGGATCATAGTGGGAGAGGTTCGCGGTGGTGAAGCATTGGACATGTTGCAGGCAATGAATACAGGTCATGAGGGGTCACTTTCCACCGGTCATGCCAATTCCTGTGCTGATATGTTAATGCGTATTGAAACAATGGTATTAATGGGCGCAGAGATGCCTTTAGAAGCAATTCGTCAACAAATCGCCTCGGCGATTGATTTACTTGTTTTTGTGGAAAAAAGAAAAGGAGGAGACCGAAAAATATCGGAGATTCGTCAAGTTTTAGGATACAGTAAAGGCGAAGTGTTAACCAAAACGGTGATGAGGCTGGAAAATGATAAAATTATTTGGGAACATGAAGAGTGAAATGAAGGAAGGAAAAGTGGATTATTCAGTACTTCGCCTGACTGGAAGGCAGTGGTTCCTATGGGGGATGTTAGGAATGGTAGGAGCCGTGTGTATGGTTATGATCTTCTACCGAAGTTTTGTGATGATGGCGATAGCAGGGGTGCTGGGGACTATCATTCTGCCGCGGGTGAGAAAAGAGTATTTGATTCAAAAAAGACAGCAGCAGCTTAGTATGGAATTTAAAGATGCTTTATATAGCTTGGTGGTATCTTTGAGAGCCGGGCGATCGGTTGAAGGAGCATTTGAGGCCTCATTGGAAGATTTAGATCCGGTGATGACTCCGTTGATCTATCGGGAGTGGTATGAACTGGTGAAACAACTGGGAGTTGGATTTACGGTAGAAGATGGAATGGAGGATCTAGGGCGGAGAAGTGGCATTGAAGAAATTCAAAGCTTTGGCAGAATGGTTTCAATTTGCAAACGATCGGAAGGTGACGTGGCTCGCGTTATGGAAAATACAATACAATTGCTTCAGGAACGCTTGGAAATTCAGACAGAGTTAAAGATTTTATTGGCTAAGAAAAAAACAGAGCAAAAGATATTGAACATAATGCCTTTTGTAGTAATCGGCTTATTGCTCATGATGTCACCAGAATATTTGGAACCCTTATACGATTGCTTAAAAGGACAAATCATTATGACGGTTTGTATTGCTTTGACCATTGCAAGTTATTTGTTGTCGAAAAAAATTTCAGATATTACTTTATAGGGGGAATTCAGTGGTTTGGATAAGTTTTGGGGCGGAATTAGTTATGGTAGGCTTGGTTATTGTGAGTTTTTGGAAAGCAAGGAAAAGAGGGGAGTATGACGTAAAGAGAAAAATCGGGGTATTTCAAATGGTCGGAGAACAGATTGTATCGATAATTCCGATTTCAATAAGAAAAAGGGATAAAAATCCGATGTTCCAAATCATGTGTACATTAGCTGGAGATGAGGATGGAAAAAATATATTTACGAGTTATCGAAAAAAAAGATGGGGATTGATATTTGGGGTTGTGATGTTGATTAATACAATCTGCCTTATTCAAATGTTGGATCCCTATAAAGAAGAGGTGGTGTTTGAAAATCGACAGAATAGACCTGAATATGGACAAGGAACTCGGTCACAACAAGTGACAGTGATTTTGGAGGGGGAGGAAAAAGCGGAAGACGTGGTTTCACTTCGCATCCCAGAAAAGGAAATATCGCAAGAGGAAGTGAAAAAGCGAGTACAGGAAGGATTGACCTATGTCAAAAAAATGTTGGAAGGTCTAAAGATTCAAAGTGATATAAACTTACCGGTCGAATGGAACGAGGTGACATTCTACTATGAAAGTTTATCACCCGAGCTGCTCAGTAACAGTGGAAAATGGATGGGCGATATACAAGAAAAAGCCAATCCAGTCAAAATTAAGGTTACGGCGGTTATGAATGGGGAAAGCCTGACGGAGAACATTACTCTTTACACTGTTACTTTGGCAGAACTGAGTACGGTTGAAAAACTTGCATTGCTTGTGGAAAAAATAGAGAAAGGAACATATTTAACGGAAAATGAACTTATATTACCGGAGGTAACAGAGGAGGGGGAGAAACTAACTTGGCTTAAAACGGAAGAAACATCGGAAGTGGTGTGGATCTTATTGGGAATTATATTGCTGTTATTTGTTTTGTGGCAACAGGATCAAGAATATAAAAAAATGCTAAGAGAGCGTGATAGAAAGACTAGGCAGTCCTATCCAAAGTTCATGAATGATCTTGTCATTTTGGTGGGAGCAGGACTCAGTTTGCCAGCTGCCTGGCATCGAATCGGTCAGGACTATCAAAGAAGAAAGAAAGAGGGTGGTGATATTGATCCTCTGTATGAAGAAATCTGCAGGGGAAGTCGGGAAATGGAAGCCGGAACTTCTATGAGAGAAGTTCTTGAAACCTTTGCAGGCCATATGCGATTTAAAGAAGCGAGGCGGTTTGCAGTTTTACTGGCGCAAAATTTAAAACGTGGAGATGCCTTTTTGGTAACTCGATTGAAGGAATTGAACCAGGAGGCATGGGAATTAAGAAAAAAACAGGTCAGGGAAAAAACAGAAGAAGCCGATACAAAACTTCTTCTTCCGCTCATGATGATGTTAGTGGTGATATTGATCATTGTACTGTCACCGGCAGTAATCACAATGCAGTCATGAAAATGTTATATACAAAGAGGAGAACGAGGATATGAAACAAAAGATGCATAGAATGGTGAAGTATAAAGGGATATTGCAATTCATTGAACGTGGCGGTGATAGTATAAGGAAAAAGTGTAAGGAGGCAGTATCGAATGAGGATGGCTTAGGTACAATCGAACTTGTTCTTTTGATATGCGTGTTGATCGCTTTGGCACTGATGTTTAAGGATACAATTGTAGAGTTTGTATCCGATATTTTGGGTAATATTTCATCTCAGGAGACTGTATTTGATCCCGGGAGTATAGCAAAATGAAAGGAAGCTTTACGGTGGAACTTTCATTTCTTTTTCCTATAATACTGTTGATTCTGATTATTTTCATGCAGTTTGGTTTGTATTTTATATATCGAGTATATACCTTAAATGTAGTGGATCAAAGTTTGACGGTATGTGTTCGAGCCCGACAGGAAAAAAGGAGTGCGGAGGAAGCGGTACAACTGGCCGAAGCGTATTTAACTAATAAATTGGCGCAGGTTCCAATCGATATTGCAGAAGTTCAGTGTAAAACGAGAGTGGGGTGGTTTCATGAAGAATATACGATGTGGGTAACCGCTAGATATGCTTTTGTGCTTGAATTGTCGTGGACCACACTGGAAAAAAGCAGTGTAGTAAATCCGGTGGAATTTCGAAATCGAGTGGATTTTATATGGGAAAAAGGGAAGCAGTATATGGATCAGTTAAAAAATAGTGGTGGGGAATGAGAAAGAGTGAAGAAGATGTTTTCGGGCAGTATAACCGTATTTTGCTCAGTTATATTTCCATTTGTTTTATTATTTTTAATTGGTTTGTTTGGGTATGGGAAACATCAAACGGTCAAAACAGCAATCCGCAGCGATTTAGATGCGGCCGGCTTTTCAGTGATGGCTGAATATGAAAGAGAATGGGTTCGAGAGTATGGACTGTATGTGATACCGAAAGGTGAGATCAAAGACGATTTAATTTATTATATGGAAGAAAATCGAATTCACAGTTGGGGAAGTTATCAAATTGAGGAGCTTACGATAACGCAAACGAGCAGTCTGGAAGATATTGCAGAGTTAGAGGAGCAGATACGAATGTTTATGAATGAGAGAGGTTTGATGGAACTAATAGAAGAAATTGGGGAAACTGTTCTTCAAATCAAGGACCTGGATCATCAGGTGGAGGAAGAGGTAAATTGGAAAGAATCAAGCGACTTACTTCGCATTCAGCAACTATATGGTGAGTTGGTCACATTATTCGAGGGAATTCGCAATGATGGAAATAAGAATTTATACAGCATCAACTATCTGTTGGATAAGGAGCCGGAGGTTTCGGAGGTGATAGCGATACTTGAATTGGAAGAGCTAAGCAGTGAGCAGGTGGGAGTTTTGGAAAGAGCTTATGATGAATTGGATCATGTTGCTATTTTGTGTGAAGAGGCACGAGACGTTGGGGTGGAGTTGGAAAAGGCGATTGATGAATTGGAAAAAGTAGATGAAATACCAATTACATCTGCACAACTCCGGGAGCATCGTACAATTTTGCTAGAAAACCAAAAAATGTGTGAGGAGGCATCGAAGGCGATTCAAAGGTGGATCTCTCTGCTGGTGGAAGAAGAACAACCGGAAGAAGTGAGAATAGGGGCGCTTAATGCGGTGAAAGCGCTGGAGGCGTTTGATCGTTCCATTCAATTAGCCTATGAATACCGCGAAGGTGATGATCGATGGGATTTTTCGGCGATTCTATCATCGCTAAAGGGGTATCCTTTCGATATAGGCGAAATAGCCCCAGATGAGGAACTGGATTTGGAATGGGAACAGAGTTCAGATTCCAATGAAGTAAGTGATGAAGAAGAACTGGATCTGGGAAACATAACGATCAGTGAATCATTTGAAGACCAATTTCTAGTGACAGAATACGTACTTGGTATGTTTCAAAATTTCGAAGAAGCTGCGGCTCAGAAAAACGGAAAAGAATCATTGAATTTAAGAGGGGAAGAAAAGAAAAATCGATTTTTCAATAACGAAGTAGAATACTTATTGATTGGTAAGCCTAACGAATATAAAAATGTGAATGGTACTAAAAATTATATAATAGCGCTGCGAAGCGTGCTGAATATGGTACATCTTCTGGCGGATAGTGAAAAGAGGGCTGAAATTGAGTTAATGGCAGGGGCAATTGGCGGTATTTTACTTCCGGGAATTGGAAATGGTGTGTTTTTTGGAATCATCTTGGCAATATGGGGGTGGGGTGAAGCTATTGCAGATTATCAGGTGTTGGTAGAAGGAGGAAAGATCCCTTTATTAAAAACACGGGATAGCTGGAGAACAGATCTATCTTCTATTTTGTCATTAGATGTACCTGATGTGCAAGAAAACCCGGGAGAAGGAATGAACTATAAGCAATATCTGCGCTTAATGTTGTATACAGTCGATCAGGAAAAACTTTTGCTGCGAGTTCAAAAACTGTTATATGTAAATCATCAAAAGCAAAGTTTGGCGGAAGCGGTCACTTCCTTTGTAGTCGAAGGAAGGGCTTTTCATGGGAGTATTCAATTGGACTTCACCGGAGAATATGAATATGGCACATATGATCAGTAATTCTGTAAAAGGATCTGTAACAACAGAGGCTTCGATCATAATTCCAACGATGATAATATGTCTGTTGCCCTTTATATATTTATTTCGCATGTTGTTGTGTCAAATGGTTATGGAACAAGGCTTGGATGAATGTTTAAAACAAATGGCAACTGAAATGTATGTGTTGGAGCGGATTTCGATATTACCGGAACATAGCCAAGAAGTGGAAAAGACGGAATTTGATCAGACAAAAGTGGAGCAGTTACAGGAATTGATTGATCAATATACGTTTTTTTTTGAAGAAGAAAGCTGGAAAGATATACTACAGGAGTGGGGGTATGAGCTGGCTGGAGAGATGCTGTTGAAACAGAGACTTCAAAACTGGTTGGAAGCAGAAAATTTGAATGCATGGGGCGTTGAGAATGGATGGGTCGGAATAAATGTGACGAAAAGTGATTTTTTGTATGAAGAGGAAGGTCATCAGTATTTAATTAAAGGCACAATATCTTTTAAGTGGAAAACTCTTTTTTCTTTTTGGCGACCGGAAGAAGAAACGATTCAACGCGTGTATCATTGTTTCGTGGGTGAAGAGCCTGAAATGTATGAAGAGGGAAAGGGCGAAGAGGGTAACGATCAAGTAGTGTATCGAATTGGAAAGGGTACGAAATATCATAGTGATAGATGCTATTTGATCAATAAGAATGTTTATACTTCAACGAGAAGCCAGGCAGAAATGAATGGGAAAAAACCGTGTGAACGATGTTCTCCCAATAATGCAATAACTATTTATCAAACTGAAGGTGGGGAACACTATCATGCTGCAGGCTGCAGTTATATAAATCCGGAGGTTATTCCAATAGAAAAAGAAGAAGCGACTCGATTAGGATATACGGGATGCGGATTATGTCAGGAGGAAAATCATTATTTTTCATGAGATTTTGACTATGGCGGCAATGATATTGTTGGTGATGGCGGGAATATGGGATTTGGTGAGAAAAGAAATACCGAGTCTTTTGTTGTGCGGACTATCGGTTATCGCATTATTTGTGTTTTGGAATAGTTCATTTTGGACGCGGCTGTATGATCTTACCATAGTCATTTTTCTGGGAATTAGCGGATTGATCATGGTAAACAGGGAGAAAATCGGCGGTGGGGATGTTTGGATTTTGATCTGTTTTGTTTTGATATGGCCTATGAATGTGTTTTGGTACAGTCTGAGCTATGCAGTTACTATTTTGTCGATTGTATCAGTAGGAATTTGGATGATGACCGGTGATGAAAAACTGCAGATTCCGATGGTTCCTTTTTTGGTATTAGGTTATTGGATGTGAGGATCATCATGGTTAAAATAATAAAAGATTTACAGTATATGACCATTCGGGCGGAGGAGGAATCCATTGCATATCAAGGAAAAATGTTAGTGGTCATTCCATGGTTGTTACCCTTTGAGTGGAAGAATGGAAAAGAACTGCTCTATCAAAAAGGAGAAGGGCAAAGTCTAACTGAATGGCTGAAAAAAGAAAGAAGAGAAGATGAAATACTGGATGTATTGGAGAACTTTCTTAGAAATCAAAAAGAAGCAGAGGCGTATTTGATCGATGAAGAAAAGGTGATTTTGGATCCGGAATGGATGTTTTGGGAAGCGGAGAAGAAAATATTGCGTCTGGCATATGTGCCGTGGGATACTTGGTACGGACCCAGACGGTCATTTGAGGAGTGCTTTATCAAACTTTTGTGGTGTGCTGCAATTCAGCAGAAATGGCAAAATGAAAGGCTGATCCTGATGCTTTACAGAATGCAGATCGCAGCAAAACATCAAGATCAGCCGGGAGGGTGGAATCAGTGGATCGAACAGGAAAAAAGGAGAATAAAAGAACGTGATATGGTAAAAGAGCGAGCGCTGGATATATTGACCGAAACGAAGGAAGAACCTTCAAGCAGATGGTTTCAGCGTCTTAAAGAAAAGATTCCGTTTGCTGTTCGATAATGAAACTTAGGCTGGAAAGCCGGGAAAATTAAGGAAATCAATTCCACCGGTCTTCCACAATACGACGGGAAGCGTCAAAAAAGGGAGTTGATGTAGGTTCGTATATACCGGTCAGTGCAGGTGGAAGCAGGGTTCCTTCCTGTTTTTGATCGATACAATAACGCAGATAAAAGTACACAGGAATGGCAGACCAACCATGGCAAAGACTGCCGGCTCTATCAAAGTCATATGCGCCCACGATGGTTTCCCAAAAGGTAGTGGCATTTTGGTACAACATACTTCCAAACTGATCGGCAATAGTGTTGAATACAAAACGAGCATAGGTTTCAGGTCGGGTCATAAGGGCTTCGTACTTGAAAATACTATGACTTAAAGTGATTGGATATAGAGAGACAGAGGAATGACCCGCTAAGGCTTCTAAAATTGCTTCTTGATGGGAAGCGGGGACTGCTCCGCAAAGAAGAAGAAGAGCCTGAGTCAGTTCTGCATAATGTCCCAGTGAGTTGCCGGTCAAAGTGGTGGCATAACAACCGGTAGTAGAATCATAAAAGACTTGATGCAGGGTGGAATTTAGGGTGGCAGCAATGGAATCGTAACGATCGGATTCGGAGGTTAAATGAAGGGATTGACAGATACGGCTTAAAGATTGCAGTGCCATGGAAACGAAGGCCGAAAGAGGGGCATCGTAAGCAGACTGACTGATAGGATCTTCGTTGCCTAAATTTCCTTCCAAACCAACTTGCCATTCGTAGAAATTCCAGTAAGCATCTCCTTGAAGACGACGGATGATGCCTTTTTCATCGATACGCGCAATAAATCCTTCAGCGATATCGATGGCGACAGGCAACATTTCGCGAACAAAATCACTGTCACCGGAATATTTTAAGTATTCTGCTAATTGGACAAGATAAATTGCGGAAAAAGATGGAATCGTGATATGGACTTTGGCCGGACTGGTGAGTTCTAAAAGATGGTCGGAACGCAGACTCAGACCAATGAGTTTCAAACTGGCTCGAGCAAATGCATATTCTTCGAAGGCATAATAACCACAGAGCATTTGATTTCGGCTATCCATGGTGTAAAGAGCCTGTTCGCGCCAAGGACAGTCTTCATAATGCTCATGCATGCAACCTTGCAAAGTACGAAGGCTGGTACGATAGATTTGAGAATGCAAATGGTCGGCACAGGAAAAAAGGTGGGTAACAGCCAAGGGATATCGAGAAGTAGCGATACCTGCATAATAGAGGGTGAAGGAATTGGTATAAACGTGCAGCTGAAGATAACGGAGTCCCATTCGTTTAATAGGATAGAAGAAAGTATTTCGTCCGGCCTTCCCGCGGAAGCGGGCTGCGAAGCAACGACCACCTACGGATGTTCTCACACGAAGATCTTCTAAATGTTCACCCCAACCGATTAATACATCCGTTTCTTCCGGAAGATCTATATCTAATAAGAAATAACCGGTTTGCTCCTTTCGCAGATCGATGAGAAGCCAGTTGTCATTAAGAGCTAGGCCTTCCGGTGCTGGAAGGATAGTGGGAATAGGAGGAACAGCAGATATAATGGCAGCATTTTGCATGCGTTCTGCGTAGTTTTGGATCGGCTGAGGATCGGAAAAATGACCGACAGAGATCAAGTCAGCCGGTTCGGGTGAATCCAATTGAAGTTTTTTGATAGGACGGGAGTGCATTTCACAGCAAGGGCCGGAAGAGAAAGAAGGTACGTATTCCTCTGGAATGAGAGTAGCATCGTAGTCAAAGGAATAGGAAAGCTGTCCGGAGACTTTGGCAACACCGGAGGAGGCATAGCGTATATCTCGACGTACTAAAACAGAACTGTCACTGACAGCAATAATGCGTGAACTTTCGTAAATAACAAAAGCGAGTTCGGCGGGATATGCTCTATAGGTGGAGCTGTCTTCGCCTTGACAGTAAGCGGTGATGGTAAGCGTATTGAGCCCGGGAATCAGGTAAGGAGAGATATCAAGTTCGTCATATACACGATAGTGTTCATAATCGGGAAACTGATCGTTGGCAACATATTGACCATTGATATATAGAGCATACTGAGAGTTAACATGGAGCAACATACGGCTGTGCTGTGGATCTGTGATTGTGATCTCTTTGAAAAATTCCATGGTCTCGTTAATGGCATAGCCGTCGGGATGCCAGATAAATTGAGCAGATTCAAATGGATGCGGCATAAGGGCCTCCTAAAAATATAGAAATAAAATCAAAATACCGAAAGGTCCAAATTTTTCACGGAAAATTTGAACTATATGGTTAGAAGTTTAGTATGGGGGGAGTGGATTGTCAACCCTGAAGAGAGATTTTATAGAATTGCTCTTTCATTTCTTGTCATAAAGGAAAAGTTGTGGTAAAATGCACACTGTATTATTATGCTCAAAAGGGAAAATAATCTCAAAGGAGCGAAGGATAGGGTAGTAATCATGTATCAGGAATTTGCCAAGATTTACGATGAATTTATGCAGACTGTGCCGTATACCACATGGGCTGATTACATTGAAACAATTTGGAACAAACATGGCTGTAAGCCGAAGCTGGTGTTTGATCTGGCATGTGGAACTGGAAGCTTGACGATGGAGCTTTCAAAACGCGGATATGAAATGATTGGAGCGGATCTGTCGCCCGAAATGCTGGAAATTGCCAGAGAGAAGGCGGAAGAGGAACAGCAAGATATTTTGTATCTGCTTCAAGATATGCGTGAATTTGAATTATATGGTACAGTGGACAGTATTGTATGCACATGCGATAGCTTGAACTATTTGTTGGAGGAAGAAGAACTTGAACAAGTGTTTAAGCTGGCAGAAAATTATCTGGATCCTAAAGGTCTTTTTATATTCGATATGAACACAGAGTATAAATATAAAGATATAATGGGAGAACAGGTCATAGCGGATACTACAGAGGATGCAGCATTTATTTGGCAGAACTATTTTTATGAAGAAGAAAAAGTCAATGAGTATCAAGTAACATTTTTCTATAAGGAAGAAGAAAATGAAACGGTATATCAAAGACGAGAAGAGATTCATTATCAAAAAGCATATGACATGAGCAGGGTGTGTGAACTGTTAGAGCAGTGCCATTTGAAGGTTGAAGGCATATATGATGCCTTTTCATTAGAACCGGCGACAGAAGAATCAGAGAGGGTTTTCTTCGTGGCCAGAGAACAGCGAAAGGAAAAAGAAGATGAGTGATTATGTATTAAGAGGAACTGCTGCTGATGGCCAAATTTTGGCATTTGCAGCAGTAACATCGGAAATGGTGGAAGAGGCAAGAAGAAGACATGGTACAACACCGGTAGCGACAGCCGCTCTGGGTAGAACCATGACAGCTTCGGCTATGATGGCTTGCCAGTTGAAGGGAGCTAAGGAAAGTCTCACGATTCAGGTTGAGGGTTCCGGTCCCATTGGCAAAATCATTACTATTGCAGATGGTACAGGTGCAGTGCGAGGATATGTGAAAGAACCAAAGGTAGATCTTCCTTTGAATTCTAAAGGAAAACTGGATGTAGCAGAGGCAGTAGGTATTGGTGTAATGAGCATTACCAAAGATTTGGGCTTGCGTGAACCTTATGTTGGTTCTACTCATTTGATTTCCAGTGAAATTGCTGAGGACTTGGCGTATTACTTTACAGCATCGGAACAGATTCCTTCAGCAGTTGCATTGGGTGTGTTGGTAAATAAGGATCAAAGCGTATGGACTGCAGGCGGATACATCTTCCAAATGATGCCCGGTGCTTCCGACGAGATTGCTGAAAAACTTCAAAATAAAGTAGTAAGTTTTGGTTCCATATCTAAGTATTTAGCTGAAGGACATACTCCGGAAGTACTTCTGGAAGATATGTTAGGTGAGTTCGATTATCATACGCTGGATAAAGTTGACGTTCGTTTTGAATGTAACTGCACAAGAGAACGTGTAAGCTCGGCGTTGATGAGTATTGGTGCAAAAGATCTGAACGAGCTGATTGAAGAGGGTGAAAGCATCGAAATGAGCTGCCATTTTTGTAATGAAAAATACAATTTCAGTGTGGCAGAAATGCAGGAAATGCTGGAAAAAATTCATCAGGAAAAAAAGTAAAAATTCACTTGATAAAATAAAAAATACATGATACAATGTTCTTATCAAGAGGACAATTATGAAATAAAATGTCTTTCGTACGAGAACACATTAGGAGGATTTATCATGAGCAATACTATGTACGCGCTGGTAAAAACACAGGCTGGCGTTGGCTTGACTCTGGAAAGAGTACCCGTTCCGGAAGTTGGCCCCAATGATGTAAAGATTAAGATCCATAAAACTTCTATCTGCGGTACTGACCTGCACATTTACAACTGGGATGAATGGTCTCAGAAAACCATTAAACTTGGTACCACCATCGGTCATGAATATGTTGGTGAGATCGTTGAAGTAGGCGAGGCTGTTACCGAGTTCCCGATCGGTATGACTGTTACCGGTGAAGGTCATATTACCTGTGGTATCTGCCGCAACTGCCGTGAAGGCAATAAGCATCTGTGCCGCAACACTGTTGGTGTTGGTGTTAACCGCAACGGTGCATTTGCAGAATATTTGGTAATTCCTAAAGAGAATGTAGTTCCTGTTACTATTACTGAAACTATGACTGAATCCATGGTTTCTTCTTTCGATCCTCTGGGCAATGCCGTACATACTGCTTTGAGCTTTGATATGGTAGGCGAAGACGTACTGATCACCGGTTGTGGTCCCATCGGTATGATGGCTGCTGCTGTTTGCCGCCACGTTGGTGCTCGTCGTATTGTTATTACCGACGTAAATGACTATCGTCTGGAACTGTGTAAAGAGATCTGCCCCACTGTTACCACTGTTAATGTTGCTAAGCAGAAACTGGAAGATGTTATGCAGGAGCTGGGCATGAAGGAAGGTTTCGATATCGGTTTGGAAATGTCCGGTAACGGTATGGCTTTCTCCTCTATGATCGATAACATGAACAACGGTGGTAAAATCGCTGTTCTGGGCGTTCATGCTAAGCAGCCTCAGGTTGACTGGCAGAAGATCGTATGGAATGGTTTGACCATTCGTGGTATTTATGGTCGTAAGATTTTCGATACTTGGAACAAGATGATCTTCATGATGGAGAGCGGCTTGGATGTAAGAAAAGTATTGACTCATGAGTTTAATTTCAAAGACTTTGAAAAAGGCTTCGAAGTTTTCAATACCGGTAAGTCCGGTAAGGTAGTTCTGGATTGGACCACCGGTACTGAAGAATAATTTAGAATCATTTCTATATTATAAGGAGAACTTGCATAATGAAAACTGCATATAATTATTTTCAGGCTACTCTGAATCAGTTGAAGGAAGATGGTCTGTACAAGAACGAGCGTGTTATTACTACTCCTCAGCAGAGCCATATCGATACCACCGCTGCAAAGAATGTTATCAATATGTGTGCTAACAACTATCTGGGTTTGTCCAATAATGAGCGTCTGATCAAGGCTGCTAAAGAGAGCTATGACAAGTGGGGCTATGGTCTTTCTTCCGTACGTTTCATCTGCGGTACTCAGCAGATCCACAAGGATTTGGAAAAGAAGATCAGTGAATTCCTGGGTATGGATGACACTATTCTGTACAGCTCCTGCTTCGATGCTAATGGTGGTCTGTTTGAGACTCTGTTGGATGCAGAATGTGCTATCATCAGTGATGAATTGAATCACGCCAGCATTATCGATGGCGTACGTCTGTGCAAAGCTCAGAGATATCGTTATAAAAACAATAATATGGAAGATCTGAAGCGTTGCTTGGAAGAGGCTAAGGACGCTAAGATTAAATTGATCGCTACCGATGGTGTATTCTCCATGGATGGTATTATTGCTAACCTGGAAGCAATCTGTGACCTGGCTGACGAGTATGATGCTCTGGTTATGGTTGACGATAGCCATGCTGTAGGTTTTATGGGTGAACATGGTCGTGGTACTCATGAGGCTTGCGGTGTTATGGGTCGTGTAGATATCATCACCGGTACCTTGGGTAAGGCTTTGGGTGGAGCATCCGGCGGTTATACCAGCGCTCGTCAGGAAATCATTGACATGCTGCGTCAGAAGAGCCGTCCCTATCTGTTCTCTAACACTTTGGCTCCCGCTATTGCTTGCGCTTCTCATGAGACCTTCACTATGCTGATGGAAAGCACTGAGCTGCGTGACAAAGTACACGAGAATACTCGTTACTTCAGAGAGCAGATGGAAAAAGTTGGTTTCGATATTATTCCCAGTACCCATCCTATCGTAGCTGTAATGTTCTACGATGCACACGTAGCAGGTAAAGTAGCTGCTCGTATGCTGGAACTGGGTATCTATGTAACCAGCTTTACCTATCCTGTTGTTCCCAAAGGAAAAGCTCGTATTCGTACTCAGGTTTCTGCTGCTCACAGCAAAGAAGATCTGGATTACGTTGTTAAGTGCTTCAAGCAGATCAAAGACGAAATGGGTCTGTAATTCGTCAAAACGATTGCTTCTGCATATTATTTGGATTAAAAACAGAAAGGCTGTGCATCCGAAAAAGGGTGTTCAGCCTTTTTCTTTTGTGGTCTTGATCGGCCTTTGTTGGACAATACTCACAATATAAAACTTGACAGAAAGGAAAGCATTGTGATATATTGATGAAAACGATTACAATTGGATAATCGAGAAGTGTGTCATTTTGTCGCTGGACGACAGAGTCTGTTTGTTTAAAAATAAGACAAGGAGAATTGATAATGGAAAAAGTATATTTGCAGACATATTCATTGGGAAGTGCAATGCGTGATGATTTTATGGGATCTTTAGAAAAGGTATCTCAAATCGGTTATACCGGTGTAGAATTTGCCGGTGGTTACGGCGATATGGAAGCAGGCAAGCTGAAAAACTATTTGAGTCAGTTGGATCTGGAACCGATCTCGACTCATGTGGGCTTGGATATGATCGAAGGTCAGCTGCCCTATTTGGCGGAGTTGGGTATCCAGTATGTGATCTGCCCCGGAACTGCGTTCCCCACTTATGAGAGAACTTTGGAAGTGGCTGCTGAACTGAATCGTCTGGGTAAATTAGCTGCAGAGTATGGTCTGAAGGTCGGCTATCACAACCATACCCATGAGTTTGCGAAATTCAATGACAAATACATTCTGGATATTATCATGGAAAATACTGATCCGGAATATGTGTTGATTCAGTTGGATGTGGGCTGGGCTACCTGTGCCGGTATCGATGTTCCTGCATACTTGGTAGAGCATTCTGGTAGAATTCAGGCGATCCACGTAAAAGAAACCAATCAGGTATTTGGTGTGCAGAAAGAGCGTGACTATTCGAAATTCCCTAAAGATGAGAATGGTAATCCAATTATTCCTCAGGAAGTGTTGGATGAAAGAATCGCCATTAAGAAGAGCGATTGTCCCACTGGTGAAGGCATTATCGATTGGCAGAATGTTTGTGACATTGCAAAAGAAAACGGAGCCAAAGTATTCATTATTGAACGTGAATATGATTATAAAGGCAATGATATCTTCGGTTGTGTAGCAGAAGATTTGGCTTATGTGAGAACCATTCGCGAATAAGGTTTGAGTTGGAGGATAAAAAATGAAATTAAGTGTTTTAACAGTACCGTTGTACGATCGTTCTTTGGAAGAAGCGTTGGCATATTTGCATGGTCTGGGTGTACAGGCAGTGGAACTGGGTTGTGGCGGTTGCCCCGGTAAAACCCATCTGGATCCGGAGGTATATTTGAATAATCCCGAAAAGATTGCTGAATTAAAAGAACTGTTGAAAAAATATGACATGGAGATCAGTGCTTTGGCTGCCCACGGTAATGGTGTTCATCCCAATCCGGAAATTGCGGCTGCTTACACTAAAGACTTTGAAAATGCTGTGCTTTTGGCTGAACAGTTGGGCGTTGATACCGTAATCACCTTCTCCGGTTGCCCTGGTGACAGTCCCACCTCTCAGTATCCGAACTGGGTAGTATGTCCTTGGCCGGAAGACTTTTTGACAATTTTGGATTATCAGTGGAATGAAGTTCTGATTCCTTACTGGAAGAAAGAAGTTGAATTTGTACGTGCCCATGGCGTAAAACATGTGGCATTTGAAATGCATCCCGGTTTCTGTGTATATAATCCTGAAACCTGTTTGCGTCTGCGTGAGGCAGTTGGTCCGGAATTGGGTGCTAACTTCGATCCCAGCCATTTGATCTGGCAGGGTATGGATCCGGTAGCGGCCATTAAGGAATTGAAGGGTGCTATCTATCATTTCCATGCAAAAGATACCCGCATTGACAAATACAATACCGCTAAAAACGGTGTTTTGGATACCAAACACTATGGTCAGATCGCAGATCGAAGCTGGGTATTCCGCACTGTCGGATACGGTAACGACACACAGTATTGGAAAGAAATGGTGACCGCCCTGAAGACCAATGGGTATGATGGTGTGCTGAGTATCGAACATGAAGACAGCATGATGAGCATTCAGGAAGGTCTTGAAAAAGCAGTAGCTGTGCTGAAAGACGTATTGATTTTCGAAAACGCTGGCGAGATGTGGTGGGCATAAGTTCTAAACTCTGTTTGGAACTTAGAAAGAAGCGTAAATGCTTCTTTCTATAAATTATTTTTTTAGGAGCGAATGATGGACTTTTCCTTTATTGATCAAATCTGTGAAGAGTATATTGAAAGAGGGGCTTTTCCTTCTGTTGTAGTAAGTGTGTACGATAAAGAGGGAACGCTTTATCGTAAAGGGTATGGTGCCAACGAGATCAACGGAAAGCTGTATCCGGTGAATACCGATACTGTATACGATGTGGCTTCTTTGAGCAAAATCGCTACTACTACAATGCTGATGTTGCTTATGGAAGAAGGTAAACTGACTCTGGATACCAAAATCGCAGATGTGCTGACCGAGATACAGTCTCGTCCTAATCTGTATGAGCGTGTGAAAAATGTGGACATGTATCAGTTATTGACCCATTCCTCGGGTATTCTGGATTGGTATCCTTTCTATGTAAAGGCCGGACAGGATTTCTACGATGTTTTTGAATCCTTTATTGGAGCTACAGAGATCCAACAGGGTACTGTATATTCCGACATGAATTTCATGCTGTTGGGCAAAGTGGTGGAAAAAATCAAAGGCAAAGCTTTGCCGGAGTGCATTCAGGATTTGAAAGAAACTCTGGGCGCGAAACGCTTGGAATTCCTTCCTAAAGACCTAAGTAACATGGCACCTTCCTCTTACGGTAACGCGATTGAAGAAGAAATGGTGGCTGAGAGAAATTTGGTCTTTGATAACTGGCGTTCCAAAGAGGTTCCGGTACTGGGTGGTGTGAACGATGGCAATGCTCACTATTTCTTCGGTGATGTTGCCGGCCATGCCGGCGTCTTTGCCGATGTAGATGCTTACGAGCGCATTGGCCGTTTATATATGACCAAGGATTTTGATGTGATGGTGCGTTCTTTGACGGAGCAGGAACCGGGTCGTGGTTTGGGATGGCAGATTCATGAAATGTTCCCACAGGGTGCCGGTCATACAGGTTTTACCGGTACCAGTATTTGGGTGAGCCGCGAGCAGAATATTGGTGCCATCGCTTTCACCAATCGTCTGTACTTTAAAGATCATGAAGGCGTACTGACCATGGAATTCCGGAAAAAGCTGAGTCACGCAATTTTGGAGGCTGTTCAGCAATAAACGGCGGAATAGAATAACGATAAGCAAAAGGAGTACAATTTGTGTAGGGTGTAAAGACCTGCTGCAAATTGTACTCCTGTTTGATTTTTAATGGATATCATTTATCAGTTACTGATTCAGCTGTTGCTGTTTTTGGGGGCTTTTGTTTTGTTTTCTATGGGATCTCCTTATTTCCGTAGATGATACGACGAATGGTATCGTAGGCGAGGCCGAACTCCTTGGTGAGCTCACTCATGGACCTCCCTTGATTATACTGATCGCAAATCGCCTGATTGCGTTTGCGATAATACTCACGAGAACCGCTTTTTTCGCCCCATTTTTTCGGGGTAACTGCGTTGGGAACGTAGATCAGATTGCCACTGATATGTTTCTGGATTTCACGAATTAATTCTTCGGGTAACACTTCTGCCGCATTTAAATATTTCATGGATTGCACCTCATTTATCCTTTTAATTCTCCGATTCGATAAACAAGGGCCGCGTTCCGGCAGATTTGATCTGAACTGAGAAAGATCAGTCAGAAATGAGCGCGCACAACGCTGGTATTTTTATTTGTGCTTCGCACGCGCCGAACTCAAACCGTCGGACTTTGACTCTTGCTTTTTTCTTTTTCTGCCACCTCAAAGTGATAAGTAAACGCCACTGCATGATTGTGATTTCTCCAAGTTAACATAATTTGTATACCTCCGTAATATTTAAGATTTGGATTTCCAACAGTATACTTGAATCACAAATAAATGTCAACCGCTTGCTCAGGCCGCGCGGCGGCAAAAAAATGATATATATCTTGAACACAGGGGGCAAATTTGATAAAATAAATTTGTATGGATCGGCGGTAATACAAGAATCCGGCGATAATAGGAGGTTTGAAAGATGCAATGGACAGCAGAGCAGTTGGCAAAGGGAAAAGAAATCATACAGCATAGGCTTGAAATGGCAGGTCTGGATCAGTATGCTTTTTTGAAGCCGGAACAGGATGAACTGTCTGAGAAAATCCAAAGTATCGTGGTTGTTTTATTTCCCTATTATGCCGGTGTGGAAAAAGGAAATTTATCGATGTATTGCCGGGGAATCGATTATCATGCGGTGGTTCCTAAGTATCTGAAACCTGTGGGTGAGGCGCTAAAGCAGGAACTGGGAGAAGTGGTACAGTATGATGTATATGCCGATACCGGTCCGCTTCGTGATCGCTATTTGGCCCTTCGAGCCGGCTTAGGCTTTGTGGGTCGTAATCAGATGATGATCAACCGCAAATACGGAAGTTATTGTTTTATTGCGTATATGACGGTCAATCTGCCTTTGGAGACAGATCCCGAACCTGCGTGGACAAGCGAACCTCAATGTTTAAACTGTGGTGCCTGCGTAAGTGGTTGCCCGGGCGGAGCCATGCAAGAGGATGGCGGTTTTATTATGGAGCGGTGCCGGAGTGGCATTACCCAGAAAAAGGGTGAGATGGAAAAGTGGGAATTGGAAATTTTTTATAAAGACGATGCGATCTTTGGATGCGATGTGTGTCAGCGAGTGTGCCCACATAATAAAGGGATAGCGACATCACCTATTAAAGAATTTGTGGAGGAACGGATCGATTCGCTGGAAATGGAAGATCTGGAAGGACTCAGCAGAAAGCAGTTCCAGGAAAAGTATCCAAATCGTGCTTTTACCTGGCGTGGACCGGAGGTACTGCGACGCAATTTGAGGCTGATGGAGGAGAAAAATGGAAATTGAACGAAAGTTTTTGGTACGAGAGCTGCCGGAAAATCTGGAAAGCTATTCCCATAGTAGCTTTACGCAGAGTTACATCAGCCGTAATCCGGTGATCCGACTGCGTAAAATCGAAAAGAATGGATCGGAATCTTATGTGCTCACCATAAAAAGCGGTGGATTGGCGGTGCGGCAGGAATTTGAATTGCCGCTGCAGAAAGCGGAATATGATCGTTTATTCCAAAAGGTAGAAGGGCGAGTGCTTCAAAAGGTACGTTATTTGATTCCTATTGAAAACGGCTATACTGCTGAGTTGGATCGGTTTGAAGGAGAGCTGGCAGGTCTTTTGTTGGTGGAGGTGGAATTTCCAAGTGTAGAGGAGATGAACGCCTTTGAGCCGCCCAGTTGGTTCGGAGAAGATGTATCGGACAGTCCGTTATATCATAACAGTGTTTTGTCAAATGGAGGAACTAATGGAATATAATTCAATGGAAATGATTGCTTTGTATCACGACGCCGTGCAGTGTTACCAACAGTCGGAACCGGAAAAATTGGAAGAGGGTTTTGGACTCTTGCTGGAAGCTGCGGAAAATGGTGTAACTCAGGCATGTAAGATGCTAGGGCTTCTCTATATGAGTGGGCAGTATGAACCTTTTCCGGAAAAAGATGAAGCCATGGCCGTCAGATGGTGGAGAGCCGCTGCGGAAAATGGTGATGAAGAAGCGATGTTTTGGCTTGGACAATGCTACGAAGATGGTATTGGCGTAGAGGTAAATCCGGCGGAAGCAGCCATTTGGAAAAAATTTGCGGTTGCGAATGGGTTTGTCGCAGAGGGAGACGAGAGAGAAGAGAGTGAAGAGGGCGAAGTACTATCGGAAGAGCTGGAAGAAGTGATAGTAGTGGCTGAGAAGAAAGAAAAACACAAGAAGCGTAAAAAAGAAAAACAACAGAAGCAGGCTGAAACACAACCACAATTGCGGAAAAGATTTGTTCGGCCGGTGGAAACCGTAAAAGCTGTTATTCAAAAAAAGCAATTTCAATTGAAAGAAGTGGAGAAAAAACAGGAAGAAGCAGCAGCGGAAGCCCAGCGCTTTGCACGAGAGGAAGAAGAAGCCAGACGCATCAGCAACCAATATCGGCTTCGTACAGGGGCAGGGGGAGCTTTGTGTTGCTTGCTTCTGCTGTGGATCCTGTTGCTTCTTGTATATTGGGGTGTTCGTGAACCGATGCAGGAGAACATGTGGATCTTCTGGGTTTTGTCAGCGCTATTCAGTGCTGTGTGCGTGATGGGTGGCTATAGTTTGGGTGTAAAAAAGGCACAGCAACGTATTGATCTGGTGACGGAGTACAGAAAAACTCCATTTTATCATGCCCATGGTTGTGAGTTGGGACAGATGAACAAGCAACAGCAGTGGTGTTATAAAATATATCGTTCGTTGGCCAAAACGTATTTTCCGGTTACATATCGGAAGAAAGTGGACCTACCGGAGCTGCGTGGATATCGTGGCTGTTTGTATACAAACTGGGTATATCGATCCGGAAATGAAAAGGTGCAGCCGGAATTTGTTATTTTGACCGAAAAGGCGGTCTATGTGGTTAGAACTGAATATATGACCGGAAAAGTTCAGGGAGATCTAGCCGATACAGGTTGGTCATTGTTTGCTGATGGCGCTAAGGATTTAACGGCGGAGAGGATCCCTAATTTGGTGGATGAAAATGCTAGGGCGATCAGAATCATAAAAGAAGATCTGGTGCAGTATTTTGATCTTCCTTTGGAGCAAATTCCCTTTTACAATGTGATTTTTTGGAATCAGGAAGTGGACATAAAAGGACTTCGGCGAATAGCGGCTGAGGATGACACTATTTTTGTGCAGGGATTTGCCGATAAGCTGCGGGGTAGTTTGGGAGTTTGGGAAAGTAAGCTTCCTACTCATAATATGGGTTTGGATGAAATGGTCTTTGCCTTTGAACAGATCGGTCGGCAGTTTATCAAACGAAGTGGTTGGTAAAAAAGTTTAAAATGCTGCATATAAAATGAAAAATGTTTAGAAAATTGGTCAAAACATACAAAAATTAAAAGGAAATCTGAAGATGGCAGCGAATAAATAGATAGAGACATAATTTCTATGTCGGATTTTCTAATAAAGGAGTGACCAATATGAAGTACAACTACACAGGCCGAGACATTAAGGTAACCCAGCGTTTGAAGGATATTACCGAGAATAAATTGGAGCGTCTGAGTAAATTCTTCACTCCGGAGACACAGGTTTATGTTACTTTTAAAGAGGAAAAGAGAACTCAGAGTGTCGAAGTTACGATTCCCACTAAAGGTTCTGCGATTCGCTGTGAAGCAGCCGGAGATGATGTGTTTGATCTGCTGGATGTGATCATGGATAAGCTGGAGCGTCAAATCGTGAAGTATCGTAAAAAGTTGATTGGACGTGCCAAGATCGATCGTACTTTCAGAGAGGATTATTTTGCTGCTGTGGTGGAAGAGGAACCGGAAGATGAGGCTGCTGTAACCATTACCAGAGTGAAACAGGTTGAAGTAGAGGCAATGGATGCTGAAGAAGCATGCTTGCAAATGGAACTGACCGGACATGACTTTTTTGCATATCGTGATGGTAAAACAGGACAGATCTGCATTGCCTATAAAAGAAAACAAGAAGGTACCTATGGTGTACTGAAGATCGAAGGCTGAATCGTGTAGTGAAGTTTTGGACGACAGATGAATCATCTGTTAGTTTGATTCGACTATAATATACGAGCTCCCCGAATCCGAACAGGATCTGAGGAGCTCGTTTTTCATCTTGCAGAAGGGATCGGGGATTTGGTAATCAATTCGCGATGCTCTGCCAGAATATTTGAGGAAATCATGGCCTCAGCAAATATGATATGAGCAGATAATTGGATGAATTCAAGATTTGTTCACTTTCTTGTGTTGCATTCTTTACATTTAGATGTTAAAATATAATTTGACTATAATGCCCGTAGTGGCAGATGGAGGGACATCTTGAAATTACTCGAAAAGATTTTTGGCAATCAAAGTACCAAAGAAATTAAGAGAATTAAGCCGATCGTTGATAAAGTGCTTGCTCTAGAAGATGAGATGGCAAAGCTTTCCGACGAACAATTGAGAAATAAAACGATTGAATACAAAGAGAGATTGACTAAAGGAGAAACTCTGGATGATCTTCTGCCGGAAGCTTTTGCTTCGGTACGTGAAGCCGCATGGAGAACGCTGGGACAGAAACATTATCCTGTACAGATCCAGGGTGGTATCATTATGCATCAGGGCCGTATCGCAGAGATGCGTACAGGTGAAGGTAAAACACTGGCCGCAACACTTCCGTCTTATCTGAATGCACTGGAAGGTAAGGGTGTGCATGTGGTAACAGTTAATGATTACCTAGCCTCTCGAGATGCAGAGTGGATGGGATCGATCCACCGTTTCCTGGGTCTGAGCGTTGGCTGTATTTTGAATGATATGGATAACGATGCCCGTCGTGAAGCCTATGCCTGCGATATCACCTATGGTACCAATAATGAATTTGGTTTCGATTATCTGCGTGATAATATGGTGGTATATAAAAAGAAAATGGTACAGAGAGGACTGCATTATGTAATCATCGATGAATGTGACTCTGTACTGATCGATGAAGCGAGAACACCTTTGATCATTTCCGGTCAGAGCGGTAAGTCTACGGCGCTGTATCAGCAAGCGGATCTTTTGGCTTCTCGTATGCAGAAGGGCCGCATTATTGGTGACACCAGCCGTATGGCCCAGCTGATGAAAGAAGAAGTCATTGAAGAAGGCGATTTTATTGTCGATGAAAAAGACAAAGCTTGTTCCTTGACCGAACAGGGTATTAAGAAAGCCGAGCAATTCTTCCATTTGAGCAATCTGGGTGATCCGGAAAATGCCGAGATCGCACATCATATCCAGGTCGCACTGAAAGCCCATTATTTGATGGCGAAGGATCAGGATTACGTAGTTAAAGACAATCAGATTATTATTGTTGACGAATTCACCGGTCGTATGATGCCCGGCCGTCGTTATTCCGATGGATTGCATCAGGCAATCGAAGCCAAAGAAAAGGTAGAAGTTAAAAGAGAAAGTAAAACTCTGGCTACTATTACCTTCCAGAACTACTTCAATAAATATGACAAGAAAGCCGGTATGACCGGTACTGCAAAAACAGAAGAAATTGAGTTTCAACAGATCTATTCTATGGACGTTGTGGAAATTCCTACGAATCGTCCGGTTCAGCGTATTGATCGCCCGGATCTGGTATATCGTACTCGTGTGGAAAAATTCAAAGCCGTTGTTAATGATATTAAAGAATGTCATGCAAAAGGACAGCCGGTGTTGGTGGGCACGATTACCATTGAAACTTCTGAACTTCTGAGCAAATTATTGAAACGTGAGGGAATTCCTCACAATGTTTTGAATGCTAAATTCCATGAGCGCGAGGCAGACATCGTTGCTGATGCAGGTCAGAAGGGTGCGGTTACTATTGCTACCAACATGGCCGGTCGTGGTACCGATATTAAGCTGGGAGAAGGCGTTTCCGATCTGGGTGGTTTGAAGATCATTGGTACCGAGCGTCATGAGTCCAGACGTATCGATAACCAGCTGCGTGGCCGTTCCGGTCGTCAGGGTGATAAAGGTGAATCCCGTTTCTATGTTTCTATGGAAGATGATCTGATGCGTATCTTTGGTGGAGAACGTATGCAGAAAGTGCTGGAGACCTTCCGAATTCCTGAAAATCAGCCCATTGAGGATAAGATGTTCAGCAGTGCCATTGAAAAGGCTCAAATGCGCGTGGAAGAAAATAACTTTGGTATTCGTAAGCGCCTGTTGGATTACGATCAGGTTATGAACGAACAGCGTGAAACCATCTATGCAGAGCGTCGCCGCGTATTGGATGGCATGAATCTGAGAGATGATCTGATGGAAATGATGGACGGCCTGATTGCGGAAAAAGTGAATGAGGCAACAGCGGAAACTAAGAGCGCAAGAGAATGGGATTTTGAATACTTGAATCGCGAACTGGCCAGTGTCATTCCTATGGGACGTGTGAATGTGAAAGAGGAAAGTCTGGATACTATCACTGCCGAGAAACTGACATCGGATCTGCAGGCTGTGGCTCATCATTTGTATGATTATAAAGAGAAGGAAGTTCAGTCAGAACGTATGCGCGAGGTGGAGCGAATGATCCTGCTGCGTACGGTGGATAATCTGTGGACGGATCATTTGGATATTATGGATCAAATGCGTCAGGGTATCGGTCTGCAGGCGTATGCGAACAAGAATCCTTTGGATGAGTATCGTTTGATCGCCTTCGATATGTTCGAAGAATTGAATGAAAATATTCTGAAAAATACGATCCGTGGTATTTTCTCTGTGAAAATTATGGAAAATCAGGAAGTAGAGCGTAAAGAGGTGGCAAAGAACATTTCCACCAACCGTGGTCAGGATACTTCTGCTGTGAAAAAGCCGGTAAAACGTGCTGAGAAAAAAGTAGGTCGTAATGACCCCTGTCCTTGTGGCAGCGGTAAAAAATATAAAAATTGTTGTGGACGCGAAGCCTGATCAAGGTAGAGCAAAACGTCAATTTTGCGCTCGCTTTTCGTAGAAAAGCGGTGCGCGCATCAAAATAAATTATGCAGCAAAGCTGCAAAAAGGGCGCAGTATGCTCCCTTACTCCAAAGAAGGAAGGATTATTTAAATGCTTGAGTTTGATGAGTTCAAATTAGAGCTGGATAAGTACAAGGGATCCTTAGCAGAGCTGGGTGAGTCTCTTTAACTTAGACCGGTTGAGATTGAAAATGGAAGAATTGGAAAGAAAGCAGTCGGAGCCCGGCTTTTGGGATAACCCGGAAGTGAGCCAGAAGATCGTGCAGGAGGCCGGTTCTTACAAAAATACGCTGGATGAGTTTGATGCAATGCAGGGCGCCTATGATGACGCTCTGGTTATGATGGAAATGGCGGAGGAAGAGGACGATGAGTCCTTGATTCCGGAGATCCGTGAGCAGATCGATTTATTTAAGGAACTGCATGAGAAACTTAGAATTTCTACTTTGCTTTCCGGTGAATTTGATCATAAGAGTGCGATTTTGACTTTGCACGCCGGTGCGGGTGGTACTGAGGCCTGTGATTGGACAGGTATGCTGTATCGTATGTATCCCCGTTGGGCTGAGCGTCGCGGTTTTAAGGTGGAAGAACTGGATTATCAGGATGGTGATGAGGCTGGTGTGAAGGGTGTGACAATTCAGATCAACGGTGAAAATGCCTATGGTTAACTGCGTTCTGAAAAGGGTATTCACCGTTTGGTGCGTATTTCTCCCTTTGACTCTGCCGGTCGTCGTCATACCTCGTTCTGTTCCTGTGAATTGATGCCGGTGCTGGATGAGGATATTCAGGTTGAAATCAATATGGATGAGCTGCGTATTGATACCTATCGAGCTAGTGGTGCGGGTGGTCAGCACGTTAACAAGACCAGTAGTGCGATCCGTATTACTCATATTCCTACCGGTATTGTGGTACAGTGTCAGAATGAGCGGTCTCAGTTCCAGAACAAGGACAAAGCTATGATGATGCTGAAAGCAAAACTGTACGAGTTGGAAAAGGAGAAACAGAATGAGCGTCTGTCCGACATCCGAGGCGAAGTGAAAGAAAATGCCTTCGGAAGCCAGATCCGTTCTTATGTGTTCCATCCGTACAGCATGGTAAAAGATCTGCGTACCGGTGAGGAAACCGGTAACATCCAGTCTGTTATGGATGGTGATCTGGATAAATTTATGAATGCTTATTTGGCATGGATCAATCGTTAATTAGTAGGTAAACCAATGAAAAATATTTTGAAAAAAGCGATCACAGTACTGCTGCTGGGAGCGCTGATGCTTTGCTGTACAGGTTGTGTGACCGGTCAGATCTACGGAAAACCCATCGATGATATGGAAGATGTGGATAAGGCGCAGGGTGTACTGTTCGGTAATAAGATCGTGGAGATCATGAACGAAGGAACTTTGGATGAACTGAATGCACTGGGATATCATCCCGGTCAGGAGGATGCGGAAACCTTTGAAGAGTTCTGGGCTGCCTGGGAAGAAGAAAGAAAGGTGCACGGCAATGTTCAGGACTGGTGGGTACTGGAGAACATGCTGTATGGAACGGAGCTGGTATTCGTTTATCAGATGACCATGGAAGAAGGAAGCATGTGCATGGTCCAGATGTTTACTGAAGAGCTGGAACTGGTCATGATCGATCTGTACGAAGAACCGGAGCAGGTTCTGGAAAAGACCATGATGCCCGAAACGGTTGTAGAAGAAGAGATTGTGCTTCAGGCGGACACCGACTATCCTGTAAACGGAAAGCTGACCTATCCGAAGGGAGCCAAAGCCGGCGATGATTTGAAGGCTGTGGTTCTTGTGAGTGCCGAAGGTGCCAATACTGTGGACTACAAGGCAGGAAACGTGTATATGTACCGTGACCTGGCTTGGGGGTTGGCGGAAATGGGTATTGCGTCTATTCGTTTCGAAAAGACCATCAAGGTGTATGGCGATGAACTGAGTATGGAGAATTGTCCGGCAGATCTTCATACCGTTGCCTTTGAATATACCGATTATTCCTTGGATGCAACCGAGATCCTTCGTGAGCTGGAATTTGTGGACGATGATCAGGTGTATTATGCAGGAAGCAGTCAGGGCGGTGTGGTTGTACCCCGTGCCGATGAAGTGGCTGACTATGCTGGTATTGTACTGTTGTCTACCTCCCCGAGACCTTATTATGAGGTAATTTACGATCAGCGTATCAATTATGGTTTAGTGGATCGTTCCGATGAGGAAATTTACTATTTGGTAAGCCGTACCGATACAGAACGAAAATTCCTGAAAGACGGTGAGTATCTGGAAATTAAGGAAGAAGATATTACGAAAGATATTATCTTCGGACGTCCCACTGCCTTCTGGAAGGATTTCTTGCAGATTGACTGTGCGGCATATTTGAAAGAGGTACAAAAGCCTGTTTTGATTCTGCAGGGTGACACAGACTACATGATCAAAAAAGATGTGGATTTTGCAGCCTGGCAAGAAGAAATGGCCGATGAGTCCTATGCTACCTTGAAAAGCTATGAAGGCCTCAGCTTCTTCTTTACTGAGTCGAAGGGTATTTTTGCAGGACATTATAAAGAATTTGACAGACCGGCCAGGGTATCTGCGAATGTGATCGAAGATATCGGTAGCTGGATTTTGAATGAGGGTACGCTTGCAGAATAATGCGGGCGGAAAACATATCGTGGGCTACAATGAGTATGGCGATATGTTGAGCTAACAATTAGGCAGCGCAGTCTCACGGAATGGGACTGCGCTGTTTGAGTATCGTTGGAGCGTAAGTGCAGCGCCAAACGAGAAAGGAGAACAGGCATAAATGGGAGATGTTCCTTTTGTACATTTGCATGTGCATACTGAATATAGCTTGCTGGATGGTTCCTCAAAAATCAAGGAAATCGTGAAGCAAGCTAAAGAACTGGGAATGAGCAGTTTGGCGATCACCGATCATGGTGTCATGTATGGTGTGATCGATTTTTATAAAGCCTGTATGGATGAGGGAATCAAACCGGTTTTAGGCTGCGAAGTATATGTGGCGAGCGGAAGCCGGTTTCAAAAGGAAGACCGTAACGATGCCAGATATGACCATTTGGTACTTTTGGCCGAAAACGAACAGGGCTATAAGAACCTGATGGCGCTGGTGTCGAAGGGTTTTACCGAAGGTTTTTATTATAAACCGCGTATCGATTTTGAATTGCTGCAGGAATACCATGAAGGATTAATCGCGCTCAGTGCCTGTATCGCCGGCGTGGTGGCACGTCCTTTGCTGATGGTTTCCTATGAGAAGGCCAAAGAAGCAGCCAAACGGTATCAGGATCTGTTTGGTCCGGATCATTTTTATTTGGAATTGCAGGATCACGGCATTCCGGAGCAAACACAGGTAAATCAGGGGCTTCTTCGCATGAGCCGTGAACTGAATCTGCCGTTGGTGGCCACCAATGATGTACACTATACCTATCAAACCGATAAAGAGGCTCATGATATACTGCTGTGTATTCAGACTAACAAAAAGGTGCAGGATGAAGATCGCATGCGTTACGAAGGCGATTATTATTTAAAGACATCTGAAGAAATGCAGCAGCTATTTCCCTATGCGCCGGAAGCGATCACCAATACACAGAAGATAGCAGACATGTGTAATGTGGAGATCAAGTTCCATGAGCGTAAGATCCCGGTATACGCTGTCCCGGAGGGGTATAGCGCAGATGGATATTTACGGTACTTGTGTGAAAAGGGACTCAAACAGCGGTACCCGGCCGCGATTTTGGACCCGCAGCGCGGGAAAGAACTTACGACCCGTCTGGATTACGAGCTGAGTGTAATTGAGAGTATGGGTTTCGTAGATTACTTTTTGATCGTATGGGACTTCATTAATTATGCACGGGAGAATGGGATCAAAGTGGGTCCGGGACGTGGCTCCGGCGTGGGTAGTTTGGTCTGTTATTCTTTGGGCATTACCAGTGTGGATCCCTTAAAATATAATTTGATATTTGAGCGTCTGCTGAATCCAGAGCGTGTGAGCATGCCGGATATTGATACTGACTTTTGCTATCGCCGCCGCCAGGAAGTGATCGATTATGTGGTGGAGAAATACGGCAAGGATCAGGTGGCGCAGATCGTGACCTTTGGTACTATGGCGGCGCGCTTGGTTATTCGCGATGTGGGACGAGCTATGGATCTTTCTTACGGTGAGGTGGATCGAATCGCCAAGATGATCCCAACAGAACTGAATATGACCATCGAACTGGCTCTGGAGAAAAATCCGGAGCTGAAGGAAGTGTACGATGAGGATGCCACCATTCGCAAGTTGATCGACATGTCCAAGCGCTTAGAGGGACTGCCTAGACATACGTCTACCCATGCGGCAGGTGTATTGATTTCCGGAACGGCTACCATGGAATATGTACCGCTGAGTGCCAACGATGGTAACGTGACCACACAG
>JAZQUJ010000008.1:0-3274 GCA_045631245.1 Bianqueaceae bacterium | reverse complement strand
ACCATGTCTCCCACCTACTCTGTATGTGCTGACCATGGCTATTTGAGCGGCGAACAGCATGTTTGCCCGCACTGCGGCAAAGAGGCTGAAGTTTATAGCCGTATCACCGGCTACTATCGCCCGGTTAAAAACTGGAACGATGGTAAGAGCCAAGAATATCAGGATCGCAAGGTTTACAATATTGGTACCTCCGTACTGAAAAAGAGCGCTCCTGTTATGGAAGCAGTAGCTAGCGCAACTGTCGAGGCTTGCGAGTGCGAGACCGCTTGCACCTGCGAAGAAAACACCTGCACCTGCGAAATCGGTGCTGTGAAAGCTACCTTGGTTTCCCGTGTGACCTGCCCCAACTGCCGCGTGGCTGAAGGATTGCTGGGTAAGGCTGGTGTGGATTACGAGAAAGTGATCGCGGAGGAAAATCTGGATCTGTGCCGCCAGTATGGTGTAAAGGGTGCTCCCACCCTGATCATCGAAGGTGCCGAAGGCTTCCAGAGCTACTACGGTGTACCGGAAATTAAGAAATATTTAGCGACTCTGTAATACAAACAAAAGAGAAGGGCCGGGCAATGCCTGGTCCTTTTTTATCGAATGGAGAAAAAATCATGTATGACGTTGTAATTGTGGGCGGTGGCCCGGCAGGCTTGACCGCAGCGGAGTACGCCCTGCGCGGCGGCCGCAGTGCTTTGGTAATTGAAAAGAACGGCTTTGGCGGACAGATTGCCTTTTCTCCTAAAGTGGAGAATATTCCCGGAACCATTCAGATCAGCGGCGCTGAGTTTGCGGACAAGCTGGTGGAACAAGCTATGAATCTGGGAGCCGACATGGAACTGGAAAATGTGATCCGCGTGGAAAAAACAGACTTCGGCTTTCGTCTGCATACCGAAGAGGGCAGCGAATTTGAAGGTCGCAGTGTGATCCTGGCACTGGGTGTGAAGCATAGAATGCTGGGCCTTGAGGGCGAAGAAGAGTTGGTGGGTAACGGCCTGTCTTTCTGCGCAGTCTGTGACGGAGCCTTCTATACCGGTCAAGATGTGGCCATGGTGGGTGGCGGTAATTCCGCCCTGCAGGAGGCCCTGCTGCTCAGTGAAATGTGTCGTAAAGTAACAGTGGTACAGAATCTGGACCACTTCACCGGCGAGAAAAAGCTGGCCGATGCGCTGGCTGAAAAGGAAAATGTGGAAATCAAGTTCAGCACTTTGGTAACGGATTATGTGACCGATGAGGCAAGCGGCGCTTTGTGCGGCCTGCGCCTTCGAAACAGTGAAACCGGCGAGGAAAGCCAGATCCAAGTGGACGGTGCGTTTTTGGCGGTGGGGCTTGTGCCGGAAAACGAGGCCTTTGGTGAATGGGCGGCCCTGAACGACTGGGGTTATTTTGATAGCCAAGAGGATTGTTTGACGGCTACGCCGGGTATATTTGTGGCCGGTGACTGCCGCAGCAAGCGGATCCGTCAGGTGGTAACGGCCTCTTCTGATGGTGCAACTGCCGCGACTGCAGCCTGCGCATATCTGGATCAGATTGGATGAGGGAGATTTTGAATGAAAGACTTAACAAAGGGTAATGTACTGAAAACGCTGATCAGCTTTTCGCTACCGATCATTGGCGGTAATCTGTTTCAGCTGCTCTATAACTTTAGTGACTCGCTGATCGTGGGTAACATTTTGGGCGTTAATGAGCTGGCAGGCGTGGGTGCCACCGGTTCCCTGAACTTTTTTGTGGTGGGTTTTGCCACCGGCGTGTGCACCGGTTTTTCCATTATTGTGGCGCGATTCTTTGGCGCGAAAGATGAAGATGCACTGCGAAAGTCGATTGCCCACTCACTGGTGCTGGCAATTCTAATCGGTCTGGTACTTTCGGTGGCCAGTGTACTGATGTTGGACCAGATCCTGAGTTGGATGAATACCCCGGAGGATATTTATCAGCATTCGTATAATTACATAGGTATTATTTTCGGCGGTATTATCATCACCATGATGTACAACGTGCTGGCCGGACATCTGCGGTCGGTGGGTGACAGCAAGTCGCCGCTGTATGTGCTGATCGTGGCGTCGCTGGTCAATATCGTACTGGATATTGTATGCATGGGTGTTTTACCCTGGGGTGTGGCCGGTGCGGCGATCGCGACGCTATTCTCGCAGCTGCTTTCGGTGGTGCTGTGCCTGATCATTATCTTCCGTAAATATAAAAACCTGATCCCGGCAAAGGAACATTATGTCTTTGACAAGAGCTTGACTAAGGAGTTGCTGGCACAGGGAATTTCCATGGGTATTATGGGCAGCTTTATTGCTGTGGGAAACATTCTGGTGCAGAGCGCGCTGAATGCCCTGGGTACCGTGTATGTAGCAGCAAACACTGCAGCCAATAAGATCAGTCAGCTGTTCATGCAGCCTCTGGGCACGTTTGGTACGGCTATGGCTACCTTCGCCAGTCAGAATTTGGGCGCCGGCAAGATCGACCGTGTGAAAGCAGGTCTGCGCTGTGCTACCATCATGTCAACGGTGTGGTCTGCCTTTTGTATGTTGTGCAGTTTTGTAATCGGCACGTTCCTGATTGGTTTACTGGTAAGCGGTACGCCGGAAGAGGTTACTAAGGTTTTAGAGGAAGGATCGCTGTATCTGCGAGCCCATCTCTCCTTCTTCTTCTTCCTGGGACCGATCTTTATTTACCGCAATACCATGCAGGGCATCGGTAATAAGTCCATGCCGCTGGTGTCCAGTCTTTTGGAGCTGGGTCTTAAGATTATAACAGCTTTGTGGGTGGCACCAAGCCTCGGGTATATTGGTATTGCCTTTTGCGAGCCTGTTGCCTGGGTAGTCTGCGGCATATTCCTGATGGTCTTCTTCTATCGAGATCCTCGGGTAAAAGCCTTGAAAATGGAAAAAGCATAAAATAGAATGACAGCCGATCCGGTTCATGGATCGGCTGTTTTGTATAGTAATAAAATAAAAAGCTGCGCCATGTGGGAGACGTGCGCAGCTTTTTCGAAATGACCGGCAAGGAAGGGGGGAGGAGTAGCCGGTCGGACAATATTTAAATTGAATTAGCAAACAAAGAGGGATGGATCAGGTCTGAAAGGATCCGTCCTTTTTCCATTGCCATATTACCACGAAAAAGGGGTTTTTTACAAGTATTATATCGGAAAAATCAGTATTTTTTTACCAAGCCCTGAGGTGTCAACTCATAAACAGTATCCGCCACTTCCTCGATATATTTTCGGTCGTGGGAAATACTAATGATGGAACCGCCAAACTCTTTTAGTACTTGTCGGATCACCGGA
>JAZQUJ010000007.1:0-20271 GCA_045631245.1 Bianqueaceae bacterium | reverse complement strand
ACATTGACTCTTAGATTTAATTTGTAAGGGGGTGCGATATGAACGCAACATCTGTTACGTTAGTGAAAGAACGCTGTGTGGGTTGTACAACTTGTATTAAGCGCTGCCCCACCAGTGCCATTCGCGTACGCGATGGAAAAGCTTACATTATTAAAGATCGATGTATCGACTGCGGTATGTGTATTCAGGTATGCCAGCATAAAGCAAAAATTGCGGTGACCCGTAAGCTGGATGAAATTCTGGCAAGTCCCTATAAGCTGAAAGTGGCCTTGCCGCCGCCGTCATTGTATAGTCAGTTTGAAGGAAATCGGAATATCAATCGTATTTTGACGGCGCTGCGCCGTATTGGTTTTGACGAGGTGGTGGGCGTCGCCCGTGGCGCAGAGATCATTACTGCTGCCACCAAGGAATTTATTAAAGAAAATCCCCGCGATGACATAGAAGGACCGTGGATTTCATCGGCCTGCCCGGCGATCGTCCGTTTGATTCAGACCCGCTTTCCGTCGCTCATCGATAATATTTTGCCGCTGATCTCACCTATGGAAGTGGCGGCCCGTATTGCCCGTAAACACTTTATCGAAAAGGGCTATAAAGATGAAGAGATCGGTGTATTCTTCATTACGCCCTGTCCTGCGAAGGTGTCGGAGGTGTTTGCACCCAGTATGGTGGAAAAGTCGGCCGTAACCGATACGGTGGCGCTGAACGAGATTTTTTATAAGATCCGGCCGTTCATAAAAACCATTCAGGGCGATGAGATCGAAACGCTGCAGTTGGGCGGCAACGAAGGAATTCAGTGGGCCCACATTGGTGGTGAAAGTGAGAATCTGGAACTGAATGATGTGCTGGCTGTGGATGGCATCGATAATGTAATCGACGTTTTGGATCAACTTGAGAACGGCGTGATCCAGCGAGTTGATTTTATTGAAGCCAATGCCTGTACCGGAGGTTGTTTGGGTGGTCCCTTGGCTGTGGAAAATCCTTTTAGTGCCGAGACTCGTATGAAGAAGGTAATGCGTAGAAACGAAAAACCTTATTATAATGAAGAAATTCGTCGGGATTCTAACGAAGTGGCTGTGGAAGCGGAGCTTGAACTGGAAGAAATGGCGACCATGGGACTGAGCTCCGATATGCATAAAGCACTGCGAATGATGAAAGAGCGGGATGAACTGCTGAAAAAACTACCCGGCGTGGACTGTGGCGCTTGTGGTGCTCCTTCCTGCTATGAATTTGCAGGAGACTGTGTTAAGGGGCTGGCTCGAATTGAAGAGTGTGTGATCCTGCTGCGGGATCGTTTGAAACAATTGGATCCGGATTTAAATAAGGCAACGGAAAAGCTGGTTTCTGAGATTCAAAAGAACGAGGAATAATTTTTAGGAGGTATGGATCATGGTAGTACGTGATTTGTTAGACTTAGAAGATCTGAAATTGATTCAGGAAGGCGACATGGATGCTGAAGTGACCGGTGGTTATATGGGCGATCTGCTCAGCGTGGTAATGGGCGAGGCAGATGAAGGTCAGGCATGGATCACCATTCAGAGCCATGTGAATATTGTAGCGGTAGCATCGCTGAAAGGAGTTCCGGTGATCATTATTGCTCATGGATTTGAGCCCGATGAGGAAACTCTGGAGTCGGCGAAAGAAGAGGAGATTACTCTGCTGAGCACTAAGCTGGATCCCTTCAGCATTGCGAAGAAGCTTATTCAGGAGAAGGGCTTATGATGAAGGAACTGGCTCTCCATGTGCTGGATATTGGAGAGAATAGTGTGCGCGGCGATGGAAAGAACGTAGAAATCGTTTTAAAAGAGGATCTAAAGGAAAATCTGCTGGAGATCCAAATCATCGATGATGGGCGTGGCATTCCACCGGAAATGTTGAAGACCATTAAGAATCCGTTTACTACCAGCCGTACATTTCGTAAAGTAGGCTTGGGTATTCCCTTTTTGAATGATACCTGTATGATGTGTGGCGGAAAGCTGGATATTCAAAGTACAGTGGGAGTAGGTACTACGGTTGTAGCCCGCATGCAGCACGACAATATTGATCGTCCGCCACTTGGAGATATGCCTTCCACCCTGATGACTTTGTTTTCATCTCACCCGGAGATCGCCTTTACCTATCGGTATTTGTACCGCGGCCCGGAGGAGGAAGAACTGCAGGAATTTGAAATCTCCACGCCGGAACTAAATGAAATTTTGGAAGGAGTTCCGCTGAGTACACCCAGTGTATACATGTGGGTGAAGGAGTTTTTGCAGGAAAATATGGTGGCACTTAAGTTGCCTGAAGAAGAGTAAAGACGGTTAGTGTTATTTAACTACTTTTAAAAAACGGATAAATACTGAAAAAGATTGTTTACTTTTTAGCAATTGTCTGGTATACTAGTGCTGTTATGGAGTCATATCATTCTGTATATGAATATCGGAAGGATGGAGGACGTGAAATGAATATCGTATGTGATTTACATATGCATTCGGCTTTGTCGCCCTGCGCTCTGGAAGAAATGACGCCCAATAACATGGTGAACATGGCATTATTACAGGAACTGACTGCGATTGCAGTGACGGATCACAACTCCTGCCGCAATGCGGCGGCTGTTATGGAAGTTGCGCAGGGAACAGGTCTTGTGGTGGTGCCGGGGCTCGAAGTGCAGACCAGAGAAGAGGTACATGTGGTGACACTGTTTCAAAGTCTGGATGATGCACTGGCTATGCAAGAGGAAGTGTATGCGGCGTTGCCGGATATGAAGGCACCGGCCAAGATCCGAAACAAACAGCTTTTGATGGATGCGGAGGATGAGGTCGTTGGATATGAAGAAAAACTGCTTGGTTTTTCCTGTAATATGAGTATTGAACAGGTGGTTGCCAGAGCTGCCCATCATGGCGGACTGGCTGTGCCGGCTCATATCGATCGGAAGAGCTGCAGTATCCTTTCTAACTTGGGATTCATCCCGGAGGATCTTCATTTTCCTACTCTTGAACTTTCTATGTATGCGGAAAGAGAAAAGTACGAGACGAAGTTTTCGAAGTATCGGCTGCTTTCGGCATCGGATGCACACGAACTTGGGTTTGTGGGCATGGCCCCTTGTGAACTAAAGGTGGACACGGTTTCTGCCCACGGCATCTTGCAGGTTCTAAAGAAAAGCTTGATGTAAAAAATTTTTCCGGCGTAAGCCGGTGGAAACATATTTTTAGGAGGTAATCTAAAATGGCATGTAATTGCGCTGCTAATGGTCCGGACAAAGAGAAATATGCTCAGCTTGATGCATTTATCGACTCTTTGCCCACTACCAAGGGTGAACTGATTCGTGTTCTGCACACGGCTCAGGGAATTTTCGGCTACCTGCCGAAGGAAGTTCAGATCTACGTTGCTAAGAGACTGAACGTTCCGGTATCTAAAGTTTATGGTGTAGTAAGCTTCTACTCTTTCTTCACAATGAAACCCAAAGGAGAATATGACATCTCCGTATGCATGGGTACCGCTTGTTATGTTCGTGGTGCTGAGGCTGTGTTGGAAGAACTGAAAAAGCGTTTGAACGTTGAAGTAGGTGGAACTACCCCCGATGGTAAGTTCTCTCTGAGAAGCCTGCGCTGTGTAGGTGCTTGTGGTCTGGCTCCCGTTGTTATGATCGGTGAGAAGGTTTATGGCCGTGTAACACCTGACATGGTTCCTGAAATTTTGGCTGAGTGCAAATAAGAAGGAGAACGAAAATGGCTAAGATCAAATCTTTAGAAGAGCTGAAGAAAATCAAAGAGCAGGCAAAGAACACTGTTTCTCTGCGTGTGAAAGGTGAAAATATTGAGAACATGATCCAGATCCGTGTTGCTATGGCTACCTGTGGTATTGCTGCTGGCGCTCGCGAGACCATGGATGAGTTCATTAAAGTTCTGGGCGAGCAGGGCATCGAGAATGCTGTTGTAACTCAGACCGGCTGCATGGGTTATTGCTATGCAGAGCCTACCATCGAGCTGACCATGCCCGGCAAAGAGCCCATCGTATATGGTCATGTTGATGTAGAAAAAGTTCATGAGATCATTGAAAAGGGTATCAAGGGCGGCGAGCTGCTGGATGGTATCATTCCTGTTACCCATACTAGTATCGAATAATCGGAATATATTTTTAGGAGGCTATTATGGCAGATTATAAATTTCATATTCTGGTCTGCGGCGGTACCGGATGTATGTCTTCCAACTCCCGTCAGATCACCGAGAATTTGAATGATGCAATCAAAGCTGCTGGCATGACAGATGACGTAAAAGTACTGCAGACCGGTTGTTTTGGTTTTTGTGAGCAGGGTCCTATCGTTAAGATTCTTCCTGATAACACTTTCTATACTCAGGTTAAGCCGGAAGATGCTAACGAGATCATTGCTGAACATATCGTAAAAGGTCGTAAAGTAGAGCGCCTGTTGTACGTAGATCCCGAGCAGGAAAAGCACATTGCCGATGCTAAGCATATGGAATTCTACAAAAAGCAGATGCGTATCGCTCTGAGAAACTGCGGTTTCATCGATCCCGAAAACATTGACGAGTACATTGGCCGCGACGGTTACGCTGCTCTGGCTAAATGTATCACCGAGATGACTCCTGAAGAAGTTATCGACGAAATGAAGAAGTCCGGTCTGCGTGGCCGTGGCGGTGCAGGTTTCCCCACCGGTTTGAAGTGGCAGTTTGCTCGTGGTTATCAGGCTGATCAGAAATATGTAGTATGTAACGCCGATGAAGGTGACCCCGGTGCATTCATGGATCGTTCCATTCTGGAAGGTGACCCCAACAGCGTAATCGAGGCTATGGCTATTTGTGGTTATGCAATTGGTGCTTCTCAGGGTCGTGTATATATTCGTGCTGAGTACCCTCTGGCAATTCAGAGACTGGAAACCGCTATCGGACAGGCTCGTGAATATGGTCTGTTGGGTGACAACATTCTGGGTACTGACTTCTCCTTCGACATTCAGCTGTGCTTCGGTGCAGGTGCATTCGTATGTGGCGAAGAGACCGCTCTGATCCACTCCATGGAAGGTCAGCGTGGTGAGCCCACCACCAAGCCTCCGTTCCCCGCTGAAAGCGGTTTCTGGGGCAAGCCCACCAACGTAAACAACGTTGAAACTCTGGCTAACGTTCCTGTTATCTTCTTGAAGGGTGCAGACTGGTTCAACCAGATCGGTACCGAGAAGAGCAAAGGTACCAAGGTATTCGCTCTGGCAGGTAAGGTTAATAACGTAGGTCTGATCGAAGTACCCATGGGTACCACCCTGCGTGAAGTTATTTATGACATCGGCGGTGGCATCAAGAACGGTAAGAAGTTCAAAGCTGCTCAGACCGGTGGTCCCTCCGGCGGTTGCTTGACCGAGAAGGATCTGGATACTCCTATCGACTTCGATAACCTGGTAGCTAAAGGCTCCATGATGGGTTCCGGTGGTCTGATCGTTATGGATGAAGATGACTGTATGCCCGCTATCGCTCGTTTCTATCTGGAGTTCACCGAGGAAGAGTCCTGTGGTAAATGTACTCCTTGCCGTGTTGGTACCAGACGTCTGTCTGAGCTGCTGAAAGACATTACCAGCGGTAAAGGTACTATGGAGCACATTGCTGAGCTGAAGAGAATCTCTCAGGTAATCAAAGACACCGCTCTGTGTGGTCTGGGTCAGTCTGCTCCTAACCCCGTTCTGTCTACTCTGGCTCACTTTGAAGATGAGTACATTGCTCACGTTAAAGACAAAACCTGTCCTGCAGGCAAATGTACCGCTCTGCTTAAGTTCAGCATCAACCCCGATCTGTGTAAGGGATGTACTCTGTGTGCAAGAAAATGTCCCGTTGGTGCTATTTCCGGCGAAGTTCGTAAGCCTCACACCATTGATCAGGCTAAATGTATCAAGTGTGGTGCTTGTATCGATAACTGTAAGTTTAATGCAATTTCTAAGAATTAAGGAAGGAGTGAAGAGAACCTATGGCTAACATGATCAATCTTACCATCGATGGTATTCAGACTCAGATCGAAGCTGGCAGCACTATTCTGCAGGCAGCTGAGCAGGTTGGAGTACATATTCCTACCCTGTGCTATCTGGATCTTCACGAAATTGGTATTGAAAATAAACCGGCATCCTGCCGTGTATGTGTTGTAGAAGTAGCTGGTCGTCGTAACCTGGCTCCTGCTTGTGCAACTCCCGTTACCGAAGGTATGGTTGTTAGAACCAATACTCCTAAAGTAATGGATGCTCGTAAGACTGTTGTTGAGCTGATGCTCTCCGACCATCCCAAAGATTGTTTGACCTGTCCTAAATCCGGTCAGTGCGAATTGCAGACTCTGGCTGAGACCATGGGTATCCGTAAAGTACGTGTAACCGGTCAGTCTCAGTCCACCTATACTCTGGATTGTTCTTCTCCCTCTATCGTACGTGATGCTGACAAATGTATCATGTGCCGTCGTTGCGAGACCATGTGTAACGAAGTTCAGACCGTTGGTGCTCTGTCTGCTGTAAACCGTGGTTTTGATGCGGTTGTTTCCACCGCTTTCGAATCTCCTCTGGGCGAGACCAAATGTACCTTCTGTGGTCAGTGTATTCAGGTTTGTCCTGTTGGCGCACTGCATGAGAAGAGCAACATTGATGAAGTTATCGAAGCTCTGGGTGATCCCGACAAGACCGTTATTGTTAACACCGCTCCTGCTGTACGTGCAGCTCTGGGCGAGGAATTCGGCATCGATCCCGGCTACAGCGTAACCGGTGAGATGGTTGCTGCTCTGCGTCGTATTGGTTTCGACTATGTATTCGATACCGACTTCACCGCTGACCTGACCATCATGGAAGAAGCTACCGAGTTGGTTGATCGTCTGCAGAAGTTCCTGAAGGGCGAGCCTGTTGCTATGCCTATGATCACTTCCTGCTGTCCTGCATGGATCAACTTCATCGAGACTCAGTTCCCCGAACTGCAGGATCTGCCTTCTTCCGCTAAGTCTCCTATGGAGATGTTCGGTGCTATCGCTAAGTCCTACTTCGCACAGTCCAAGGGTATTGATCCTCGTGATCTGGTGGTTGTATCCATCATGCCCTGTACCGCTAAGAAGTTCGAAGCTCAGCGTGATGAAATGAACACCAATGGCACTGCCAATAAGGATATTGATTACTCTCTGACCACCCGTGAGTTGGCAGAACTGATCAAACAGATGAACATTGATCTGTTGGATCTGGAAGAAGAAGATTTCGACGATCCGTTGGGCGAGTCCACCGGTGCTGCTGTAATCTTCGGTAAGACCGGCGGCGTTATGGAAGCAGCTCTGCGTACCGGTTACGAGTGGGTTACCGGTGAAGAACTGGGCGAAGTTGAGTTCGAAGAGATCCGCAACATCGACTATGGTATGAAAGTAGCTCATGTTCAGGTTGGCGATATCACCCTGAATGTAGCGATTGCATCCGGTTTGGGTAATGCCCGTGCTATTATGGAAGAAATTAAGGCCGGCAACCCCAACAACCTGCACTTCATCGAGATCATGGCTTGCCCCGGCGGCTGTGTAAACGGTGGCGGTCAGCCTCACCACTTTGGTGACCTGAGCATTATTCAGGATCGTCAGGCTGCTCTGTGCAATGAAGACGAGAGCAAAGAGATCCGTAAGTCTCATGAGAATCCTTCTATCAAGAAGATCTATGCTGAGTTCCTGGGCGAGCCCGGTTCTCATTTGGCTCATGAACTGCTGCATACTCCTGCACACGTTTTCAGAGAGAAGATCTGATTCGGCTGAGCTGAATTACGAATTCGAATGAAACCATAAATTCATAAGAAAATGCTCTGTAGATCGAAAGGTCTGCAGAGCATTTTTGGGTTGTGGTATAAAGTGATTTCTTCAACATTTTTTGTGAATTTTGTTGAAAAAATTGAGAAATTCAGTATGGATTCTTTTTTTGTTCATACTTTATTCATTTTTATGTATTATACTTGAAAGAAATTGTTTTCCTAGGAGGTTTATGCCTTGATAGAAGTAAAAAATCTTACGAAGCGGTATGGCGATCATCTGGCACTGGATGACATTTCCTTTACCGTTGGCGATGGTGAAATCGTTGGCTTTCTGGGCCCGAATGGTGCCGGTAAGTCTACTACGATGAATATTATTACCGGATATCTTTCTTCCACCGAAGGTGCTGTATTGGTTGACGGTGTGGATGTATTGGAAGATCCCATTGCTGCAAAAAAGAAAATTGGCTATTTGCCTGAAATTCCCCCGTTGTACTTGGATATGACGGTGGAAGAGTATTTGAACTTTGCTTGTGATCTGAAGCAGATCCCGGCAGGCAAAAAGGAAGAGACCATTGATCAGGTCAGCAAATTGGCTCGTGTGGCTGATGTTAAAGGTCGTCTGATCAAAAATCTTTCCAAAGGTTATAAGCAGCGTGTAGGTCTGGCACAGGCTTTGGTTGGTAATCCTGAAGTATTGATTCTGGATGAACCTACCGTAGGTTTGGACCCGAAACAGATCATCGAAGTGCGCGATCTGATCAAAAACCTGAGCAAGAAACATACCATTTTGCTGAGTTCTCATATTTTGCAGGAAGTACAGGCTGTATGCGATAAACTGGTTATCATTAACCATGGTCGTATTGTGGCCATCGATACTCCGGATGCATTGTCTAAAAACATGCTGCAGATCAGCAAACTGGAACTGCGCGTAAAAGGCTCCAGAAACGAGATCATCAATGGTATTAAGAAAATTGATGGTGTTAAGCAGGCCGAGATCATGCGTATTCGTGAAGAAGGAACCGTGGATATTTCTGTGGAGGCTGAAGAGGATGCTGACGTACGTGAGGCGATCTTTGCATTCTGCAGCAGTAATGGTTATCCGATCTTGATGATGAAGAATGATGAGATCAATCTGGAAGATATCTTCCTGCAGGTAACCGGAGAAAGAGAGGTTAGAAGATAATGAAGGCCATTTTGTTAAAAGAGCTTCGTACGTACTTCAAGAACCCTCTTGGATACGTATTCATCGGTATGATGTTGGCAATCTTGGGTTTCTACTATACCATGTATGCAATGTACTATCAGTATGCTGATTATTATCATATACTGAATGCAGGATCTTCTTTGATTCTGTTTGTTGTTCCTGTTCTGACCATGAGAATCATGTCAGAAGAAACTAAAAACAAAACAGATCAGCTGTTATTGACCGCACCGATCAAAACTTCCGGTATTGTTTTGGGCAAATTCCTGGCAGCAGCTATCATTTATGGTATTGTGCTGTTGATCAGTACTTTGCAGCCTCTGGTAACCGTATTTATCTTTAATGGTGAAATGTCCGTTGGTATGACTTTGGGTGGTTATACCGGTTTCTTGTTACTGGGTCTTGCGTTTATTGCCATTGGTATGTTTATTTCTTCTTTGACAGAAAATCAGTTGATTGCTGCGGTAATCACCATTGCAACCTTTACCCTCTTGAACCTCACCGATGGTGTTCAAGGAGCACTGCCTACTTCACGTTATTTCTCTTTGGCAATGATGTTGGTTCTGGCTGCTGTTTTGCTGGCAATTATTTATCGTGCCATTCGTGATGTAAAAACAACCTGTTTTGTAGGCGGCGGATTAGTTGTTCTCATCGGCGCAACTTTCCTGATCTGGCCTGCCGGCTATGAAAGTCTGGTTATTAAGATCATGGATTCATTGTCCATTTTCTCTCGTTATGCCGATATGTTTTACGGAATGTTTGATTTTGGACACATTGTATTCTTTATTTCACTCATTATTTTCTTCTTGTACATTACCTATCAGGTAGTTGAAAAGAAGAGATGGAGCTAATAGGAGGACTGTCATGAGAAAATTTAACTATAGAAGCTCCAATAAGAATAAAAAGAGCCTGAAATATGGCGGATACGCATCCATTACCACCATTATTTTGGTGACGGCTTTGGTTTTAGTGAATGTTCTGTTTAGTTTGCTTGGCTGGAAAGTCGATTTAACTGTTCAAAAATTATACACTCCCGGTGACATTACCACGGAAATCATTGAGTCTTTGGATGAAGACATTACGATTTACGGTTTGTATAATACCGGAACTGAAGATAATAACACAAATAAAGCAGTTATTACCTTGCTTGAAGAGTACTGCAATCTCAGTGAACATTTGAGTTTTGCTACTGTGGATCCGTTGACTGATCCTGCCTTTGCTTCTCAGTACTTGGCTGATTCTTCTCTGGATAATGGTAGTTTGATCGTTGTCAACGAAGAGACCGGAAAGAATAAAACGATTCCGGTTACTAAGATGTATCAGGTTGAAACAGATTATGAATATCTGCTTCAAAATGTTACCGGTTTTTCTGCTGAAAACGAAGTGACCAATGCGATTCTGTATGTAACACTGGATGAAGTACCTACTTTGTATGAATTGGATGGACACAATGAATCTAAACTGAATAAGGATTTCGTTGAATATTTGCAGTATGCTAACTACCAGGTAGAAAGCATGAATATCATTATCGATAAGATCGAAGAAATCGAAGTCACCAAGCACACGGTTGTGTTGGTGAACAATCCGACTAAAGATCTGGACGAGAATGAATATCAGATCCTTCTTGATTACATGGAAGGCGGCGGACGCATGATCTTTATGGCAGCCAGTGATACTCCCGAACTTCCTAATTTCGATCGTTTGTTGGAGCGTTATGGTCTGAGCATTCAAAGCGGTACCATGTATGAAAGAGATATGAATCAGTATTATCAATACTGTAATGTATTGAGACCCATTATCTCCGGCGAAAATGAAACCGCTGCTTATTTGAAGGATGATACTAATAATCCGGTAATTATGTTGGCTCCTGCTGCAATCGAAATCAGCGAAGAGAGAAGTACCCGTATTACGGTTGAATCCTTGCTTACCACTACGGAGTCTGCTATTATCAAAGGTGAAGGTAATCCTTTGAATTCTACCGATTATCAGGAAGGCGATTTGACTGGTCCCTTTAACCTGTGTGTAATGGCAGAAGAAGATGTAAATCTGGAAGATGGTACCATGACCAGCACTAAGCTTGCCGTGATCGGTTCTTCGAATTTCATTGATATGAGCAAAGATCAGTTCGTAACCACCGGTAACTATAAACTTGTTACTTTGATTTGTGACTACATGCAGGATGTAACCGGTTCTCTGTCCATTTCTAATAAGAGTCTGGCGAATGCTACCATTGCAACAACTGCTGCTGACTTCTTGTTCTATGGTGCATTGTTTACCATTGTGATCCCGGCGGCTATTATTGTGACCGGTATCGTGATTTGGGTACGGAGGAAACATCGCTAATGTCTAAAGGCAAAAAACTTATATTCATGGCAGTTGGCCTCATTCTGTTGGTGGCTGCTGTTATTGGAGTAACAAAGTACAATGAATATCAGGCATCGTTGGAACCGGAGGAATCCTCCAGTTCCATCGTGCTGAAAAATTTGATCGAAAATGAAAAAGCAAACATCAAATCAATCAATTTGCTGACTGCTGAGGATTCGATCACTTTGATTCCTAACGGTGTGAAAGATACCACCGGTGAGATCATTTGGGCGTTGGAAGGACATGAAGACTGGTCATTGAAAACGACTCATACCAGCATCGTGTCCATGGCAACTTTGTTTCAGGTTTATAAGGAAATCGAAACTAATGTAACAGATCAAGGACGTCTTGATGAATTTGGGTTGAAAAATCCAAAGTCTTTGCTGACCATTACCATGAAAGATGGCACACAGCAACAGGTGAAAATTGGTATTCTGTCCAGCGATGGTAAGTATGCTTTCTGTCAGTTAGTAGGCGATGATACTGTATATGCTTGTAACTCTACTTATAGTAGTTACGCTCGTTTTACCAAACAGACGATTCGTCTGGAAAAAATTGAAAATGAAATCAATTTTGATGAGGATCTGCAATACTTGTTCATGCAGAAAAAGGGCGAACGTGCCGTTGAGATTCAATATGATCCCAGTGAGCTGAGTAGTGTTACATCGGAGTCAGATGTATTCTTGATGCAGAACTACAAGTTTATTGAGCCTTATACTGCTTCTCATATTCGGGTAAGAAGAGATATTCTGGATACTTATTTCAAAAACCTGATCGAAATCACTGTAGTCGAAATGATTGATGCTGACTGTGCTGATTTTGAACAGTACGGTCTTGGTGAAGAACCTGAATATCATGAGATCATCAAGACTCTGTCGGCGGATGGATCAACTGAAAATGTGACCGATTATTACTATGGTTATACCTACGGTCCTAATAACGAGTATATCTATTTCCGAGAGGCAGGCAGCAGCATGGTTTTGGGAATTAGTGCTGACTTTATGGCATCACGTAATTTCTCACCTTTATTCTTTGTAAATAAACTAGTATACCTGAACGCGTTAACTAATATTCAGTCTGGATCAGTGACTCTTGGCAATGAAACCTATGAGTTTTCGGTAAAACGACAGGATATTAGCGGTCAAGATGGAGCTAAAGCAGAGGATGCATTGGCAGTATATCGTGTCAATGATAAGTTAGTAGATACCGATGCATTTTTGGATATGTATCAGGCTATGATCAGCGTAGCTCAGGACTATGAAATTGTAGGTGAGGAACCGGCGTATGATGAATCTGACAAAGTGTCCATGACCTTTGTTTACAACGACGGTACTGTAGATACGATCACTTATTATCGTTTATCGGAGTTCTATTATGTAACCGCGGCGGACGATGATATTTGGTTCGCATGTAGTGATGCATACGTAGAAGCAATCATCGAAGGGATTGAGGCCTGTTTGGCATCGGTTCAAGATTAATCAATAATGCGTTATATAGTGAAAATCAAAACACTGTCAATTTTTCTTTTTGAAAGATTGACAGTGTTTTTTCCTTGCGTATAAATGTATTTTGTGGTATAATCGTTTCAACGTTCAAAAATTCCACTGCAGCAGCAGTTAGGATACTGTGATGAAAAGGAGATTCATACCATGATGCACAAGAATGAGTATTACATTGTAGATAGAGAGGCATTGCCGGAAGTATATGGTCAGGTTGTGGAAGCAAAGCGTTTGCTGGCCAGCGGAAAAGCTGACACCGTACAGGAAGCCGTTGATATGGTGGGCATTAGCCGTAGTTCATTCTATAAATATAAAGATATGATCGAACCCTTCACCGATATGGTTAGAAGAAAAACCGTTACCATCGCAGCTAAGTTGGAAGACATGCCCGGCGTGCTTCCTAAATTCCTTTTGGTTTTGGAGGAGGCCAGAGTCAATATTTTGACGATCCATCAGGCAATTCCGATCAATGGTCTGGCTGATGTTTCCTTGAGTATGGAAGTTTTGGAAGAAGCATGGCGCATCGATGAGATCATGGCAGCTCTGAAGAGTGCAGTTGGCGTTCATGAAATTCAAATTTTAGCTAGAGAATAATTTGTAGGGTTTGAAAGGTTTTACGAAAGTAAAAGAAAAGTGAAATATGGATATTGCTATATTAGGATATGGCACGGTCGGATCGGGCACTGTAACGGTGTTGGATCGGAATTGTAAGAGCATTGCGGGACACAGCGGTGCTGAAATCCGTGTTAAATCCATTCTGGATCTGCGTGATTTTCCAGGTGATCCGTTTGAAGATAGAATCACACATAATTTCGAAGATATTTTGAATGATCCTTCCATTGAAATCGTGGCTGAAACCATGGGAGGTCTGCATCCTGCCTTTGAATTTGTTTCTCAACTGCTGAAAGCCGGTAAGAGCGTTGTTACATCAAATAAGGATCTGGTAGCTGCTTATGGGGCGGAACTGCTTGAAACAGCAGATCAAAACCAAGTGGACTTTTTCTTTGAGGCAAGTGTAGGTGGCGGTATTCCGGTGATTCGGACGATCAATCAGTGTCTGATGCAGGAAGAAATTCAGGAAATCGTGGCGATTTTAAATGGTACCACAAATTACATATTGACAAAAATGGAACGGGAAGGCACTTCCTTCGAAGAAACTTTAAAGGAAGCCCAAAAGCTTGGATATGCCGAATTGAATCCCGCCAGTGATGTGGAAGGTATGGATGCTGCCAGAAAATTAGCGATTTTGTCTACTCTTGCCTATGGCGTGAATGTGGATTGGGAAACGATTGATCGTCAGGGTATTACGAAAATTGCTAAGGAAGATATTGAAGTGGCCAAAGCCAGCGGTCATCATATTAAGCTGTTGGGTAGAAGCAAAAAAGTCGGATCGCAGCTATATGCCAGTGTGGAACCGGTGCTCTTACCAGAGGAGCACAAGTTGGCCCAAGTAAATGGTGTATATAATAAAATCATGATTAAGGGTAATATGTTGGACGATATTGCTATTGAAGGTAGAGGGGCCGGTAGCCTTCCCACAGGTAGTGCTGTGGCGGCTGATATTATTATGGCAGCCATTAACAAGGAAAAACGTGTAACTTCGACAACCTATCGTGAATATAATAAAATTAGCCCCGAAAGCTTTCGTAGTTTGGGCCAAAGCTATATGTTGCGAACGAGCCAACCGGTGATAATGCCGCAGGCAGGAATTATTTCCACGATTCAAGTGGGAGAAACCTGTGCATACTTTACTAAGAAGCTTGAGGCTAAAGAACTGCAGGATTTAACGCAGCAGTTGGAAAACAAAGGAATTCAGGTGCTGAATTGTTTGGCAATGGAAGAGGAGGTAAACGGTGTTAATCGTTAAAAAGTATGGCGGAAGCTCCGTGGCGACCCCCGAACGAGTACGTAATGTAGCGAGTCAGATCATCGATGACGTGAAAGCCGGTCATCAGATCGTAGTTGTTTTATCCGCGCAGGGTAAAACAACAGATCAGTTAATCGCTAAAGCGAAAGAACTGAACCCAAATCCATCGAAACGCGAATTGGACATGCTGATCAGTACAGGAGAACAACAGTCGGTAGCACTGATGGCGATCACATTGCAGGGAATGGGTTATCAGGCTGTATCGTTGAACGCTTTTCAGGTGCCCATGCACACAAACAGAGCATATGGTAATGCTCGTTTAAAATCGATCGATACAGAACGTATGGAAGCTGAATTGGATCGAGGCAGCGTGGTATTGGTAACAGGATTTCAAGGTGTGAACCGGTATGAAGATGTGACTACGCTCGGACGAGGCGGTTCTGATACGACAGCAGTTGCATTAGCGGCGGCTTTAAAGGCCGATCGCTGCCAAATTTACACCGACGTGGAGGGTGTGTATACAGCAGACCCGCGTTATGTGAGTAATGCCCGAAAGTTGGATGAAATCGGTTACGATGAAATGTTGGAACTTGCATCTACTGGTGCTAAAGTGCTTCATAATCGCTGTGTAGAGATGGCTAAAAAATACAATGTTGAGCTCGAGGTGCTTTCCAGTATGGTCAAGGCACCGGGTACGATCGTAAAGGAGGATTCGCTTGTGGAACGAATGATGATCAGCGGTGTGGCAGCCGATAAAAATGTAGCGCGAATTTCTGTCATTGGGATTCCTGATATGCCCGGTAAGGCGTTTACTATGTTTAACCTTTTGTCAAAGGAAAACTTTAATGTAGATATCATTCTGCAGTCGATCGGACGTGCCGGTACAAAGGATATTTCCTTTACTGTGAGTCAGGATAGTGCAGATGATGCTGTAAAACTGCTGGAGTCCAATCTGGGACGATTGGGAGCACAGAGTGTTACCTGTTACAAAGATGTAGCCAAGGTGTCCATCGTTGGTGCCGGTATGACTTCTAACCCCGGTGTGGCAGCAAAAATGTTTGAAGCTTTGTATAATGCTGATGTCAATATTCATATGATTTCAACTTCTGAAATCAAGATTTCAGTATTGATCGATGAAGATAAAGTAGAGGAAGCTGTTGTGTCTATTCATGAGCAGTTCCGTATGTACGAGAAACAGTAAGGAGGTACGATAATGAGATTGATCGGTTATTATAATCCATCTGTAATTCTTACATATATTGGTTTGGCAGCTTCTATCGTGGGTATTACTTTTGCATTACAAGGAGATATTCGCATTGCAACCATGTTGATTATGGTGTCTAGTGTATGCGATATGTTCGATGGTGCTGTAGCGCGAAAAGTAAAACGAAATGAAGAAGAAAAACGCTTTGGTATTCAGATCGATTCACTGTGTGATTTGATTTGCTTCGGTATATTCCCGGCAATTATTGGCTGGGGATTAGGGATTCACAGCTGGATCGGTATCGTGGGCATGGTATTCTTCGTGCTGTGCGGTGTGATCCGTTTAGCATACTTTAATGTTCAGGAAGAAATTCGCCAACAGCAGACCAGTGCGAAGCGTGAGTATTATCAGGGGCTTCCGATTACCACTTCCGGCGCATTAGCACCCTTGTGTTTGATGGGCACTCTGGCAGCCGGTGGTAATTTCCAAATCGTATACACCGTGTTCCTGTTTGTGGTGGGTGCAATGTTTGTAATCGATTTTCCTGTAAAAAAACCCCATGGTATTATGATGGGTGTACTTCTGGTGATCGACATTGCCATCTTTGTTAGTTTGTTCTTCGTTGGAGGAATGATTGGATGATTTTTAAGAAGACTCAGCAGTATCGGGAAATGCCCAAGGGCAGCCCGGTACTGCGCTTTCTATATACAAATCCTTTTGGTCGAGTGTTGTTGAAGGCCTTTGTACGTCGGGAAGTTTCTCAAAAAGCAAGATCTTTATTTTGCTCTCCACTTTCAACAGTGGCGATTGCTCCTTTTATTAAAAAGAGTAAGATCGATATGAGTCAGTATCAAAAGGGACCTTTTCATAGCTTTAACGACTTTTTTATTCGGCAGATTCTGCCGGGAGCACGCCCTGTGGACATGGATCCTGATCATGTGATCAGCCCCTGCGATGGAAAAGCAGCGGCTTTTCCCATTGATACCAACAGCGTGTGGCATGTAAAAGGCATCGACTATTCAATGGAGGCATTACTGTGTGACCGTGAACTGGCCGCTCGGTATGAAGGTGGTATAGGTGTTGTTCTGCGCCTGTCCCCCGATGATTTCCATAGATATTGCTATCTGGATGACGGACGTATGGGTGAAAGGGTTTTCATTCCGGGTAAACTTCACACAGTACAGCCCATTGCAGATAAGGAACAGGTACTTGCGGTAAACTGCCGCGAATATACGATTTTGGCAACCGAACATTTCGGTCCGGTAATCCAGATGGAAGTAGGCGCCGTGCTGGTGGGTAAAATCGTAAATTACCATGAAAACCATCGCTATATGCGTGGTGAAGAAAAAGGCCGTTTTGAATACGGTGGCTCCACGATTCTCTTATTCTTTGAAAAGGATCGGGTACGCTTGCATCCTCAGCTGTTTTTGTCAGGAGAGCAGGGTCGAGAAGTCAAAGTCAAAATGGGACAACGAATCGGCTGGCGTGCATAACAGTCTGGCTCGGCCCTTCACCGAGGATATGGAGGAAGTACATGTTTGGTTATGTAATTGCCAATAACGACAAATTAACGCCACAGGAGCAGGCACGTTATAAAGCCTGTTACTGTGGCTTATGTCATGAACTGGGGAATCGATACGGTAAGCTCAGCCGTATGATTTTGAGCTATGACCTTGTATTTTTGATTTTAATTCGCAGCGCCTATCACTTTTCTTCGAAAAGTGGCGCCAACGTGACCGAAACCATGGGGCAGGAACGGTGTATTGCACATCCGAAGAAGCCACATTATTTTTGGTGTAATTCGGAGACCGCCTATGCCGCGGATATGAGTATCTTGCTTTCTTATTATCAGGTTGAAGATGACTGGAATGACGATAAAAAAATCATTTCACTGGGAGAGCGGCAATTGTTACGATCTGCCTTTCTGCGAGTAGAGGGCGTGTATCCTGCGATTGGAAAAAAGATCCAAAACGGACTTGGGGAGCTTTCTCAAATAGAAAAAAGCGGACGTTTAGACCCGGATGCAGCAGCAGCGGCCTTTGGTCGTGTCATGGCAGCTGTATTCGAGGGAATGGAAGAAAATATGGCTCTTGCAAAGCTCGGCTTTGCACTTGGTAAGTGGATCTATATTATGGATGCTTGTTTAGATCGCAAGGAAGATTTGAAGAAGATGCGCTATAATCCAATTCCGGCTTTGCCGGAGGAAAGTTTTGAAATGATTTTAAATTGTTTGATGGCGGAGTGTGTGGAAGCGTATCAGGAGCTGGATTTGGAGCAAGATAAAGGAATTATTGAAAATATTTTGTTTTCCGGTGTTTGGACTCGGTTTGAAGCGTGGAAGAAGAAAAAAGGAGAAAAAGAATGAAAGATCCATATGAGATTCTGGGGATCTCGAGGGGGGCCAGCGATGAGGAAGTCACGAAGGCATATCGTAAGCTGGCAAAAAAATATCATCCTGATTTGAATCCGGATGATCCGATAGCGGCGGAAAAAATGGCTGAGATCAACGCAGCCTATGACATGATCAAAAGTGGAAAAGCGGATCAGGCTTCAGGCTTTGGTGGTTATGGTCAGCAGGGGAATCCCTTTGGCGGTTTCGGAGGTTTTGGACCTTTTGGATATGGCGGCTATGGCCAAAGTACCTATGGCAGTCAGGCTGATGAGGAGTTCGCTCCTGTGCTTCGTTATATTCAGGCAGGACATTTTCAAGAGGCTCTGAATGTACTGAATGGCATGCAAAATCGTACGGCCAGGTGGTATTATTATAGTGCGGTGGTGAATGCTCGATTGGGAAATAAGATCCAGGCACTACAGCACGCAGAAAAGGCAGTTCTGATGGAGCCGGGCAATATGCAATATCGGCAATTATTTGCAATGCTTCAAAATGCCGGAAATGCTTATGGCAGACAGAGCAGTAAATATGGTAAGCCTTTGGGGATGCTGGGACAACTTTGCTTATGCCTTTGTATGTCCCATGGATGCGGTCCCTGTTATGTAATTCCCTGTTGAAAAATGGCTTTTTAAAGTAATGATAAAAAAGGCTTAAAATAGGCTTTTTTATCGCTTTTTACTATTGCATTTCCAGAGACTATGTGATAAACTTAAACAAATTTAAAAATGTAATCCATTACATAAAGGAGTAATACACATGAGTAAGACATATGGTGTCGTTTTAATTGGTTGCGGCCATATTGGTGAAGCACATATTGAAGATATTTACTATCGCGACAATATTCGTATTGTGGGCGTTGTTGATGTATATGAACCTCAGGCTAAATTGTTTGCCCGTAAGTACGGAGCCGAGTGCTATGCTACCGATTATCATGAGATCATCAAAAGAGATGATGTTGATATTGTAATGATCGCTACCTATGCCCGTACTCATTTGGAAATTCTGAAAGATTGTTTGGCAGCCGGCAAGCATGTTCTGTGTGAGAAGCCCATGACTGAGGCCAACATGGATGCAGCAAAGGAGTTTTATCGTACTGTAAAGGCAGCTAAAACCAAAGTTTTGATCGCTCATGTACTGCGTCATAACGATACCTACAACAAAGTACGTAATATGATTCGTGAAGGTGCTATTGGTGATGTTCGCTTCATTCGTATGATCCAGAATCATCATATCATGAATCCGAAACGTTATGCTGCTCTGCTTGAGGACTGTCCTCCTGTAGTTGACTGCGGTGTTCACTATATCGATGTAATTCGTTGGTTTACCGGTCTGGAGATCACCTCTGTGGGTGGTTTGGGTACCGATATTGACGGACATGATGTGGACGAGTTCGATCACAGCTTGTTGACCATGAAGCTTTCTAACGGCGGTTCTGCTTACTACGAAGCAGGCTGGGCCAACAACCTGGCAGCCCAGAACTTGAAAGAGTTCATTGGTAACAAGGGTCGTATCCGTATCACTCTGGGTGAGAACCGTGCCAACGATGCTGAAGAAGGCGATTTGATTGAGTACTACACCCATGAAGATGGCAAGTATACCACCATCAACAACAAGAGTAAGTACAAAAACATGTGGGGTCAGCTGTCCACTCTGATCGAAATGATCGAGACCGGTGAAGACGGTAATCCTTCCTTCGAAGAAGCTTTCGAAGCCTTCATGATCGCTCTGATTGGTAATGAAGCCATGAAGAAGAACCAGGTAATCGAACTGGATTACGACTGGGGTAAAGAATTTTAATTGAACAACATATAAAACAAAAGCGCCTGCAAGGTACAAACTGTCGTTGTACCACGCAGGCGTTTTTTCTCATGTGCGGGCAATAGAAAAGGTGAAAGGGCTCCCTGAGGTACATACTGTAGTACCGAAGGGAGCCCTTTCGAAATTTTATTTAATCAATTCAGCAATTTCTTTATTTACTTTGTAGCGAAGCTTCAGCTGATAATCTTCGCCGGTAGGATAGGTG
>JAZQUJ010000006.1:0-26689 GCA_045631245.1 Bianqueaceae bacterium | reverse complement strand
TGCCGGCGACTGCCAACGCTCTGATGCCACTATGATCCTGGTTTCCGAAGTACTGCCTCGTAAATCAATGAAGGATCTGCAAAAACGTTTTGTTCAGGTCTGGACCGAAACGGAAGATTTAGTCTCGGCTATCTGCTCCGGCACCTGCGGTATTATTACTAAACAGCCCGCTCTCCTTTATGATCTGTATGCAAAATTTCCGGCAAACAGCATCACTCGTCCGGTGCCGCTCTACGCTCACAAATGCTATCACGTTACTGAAGAATATCCCGAGAACTCTATCGCCGGAGCGGTTGCCGCCGCGCGGCTGGGCTACGATGCCGACGAGATCGATATCAAGCTGACCAAGGATGATGTACTTATCGTCCATCACGATGGCAATACCAAAAATTTATTCATCGAAGACCTGACGATCCGCGAATCCAACTGGTCCGAGCTACAGCCGATTCGTCGTAAACTCTTCCCTGATTACGGTTTGGATCGCTTTGAAGACTTGATGACAACCATGGCCGCTTATCCCGATACACCGGTGCTGATCGAGATCAAATCTTTGGCGGGTTACTATGGAGTGGAAGAAACAGTCCGTCAAATGAAAGAGGTGCTCGCCCGTCCCAATGCGCAGCAAAATTGTACTTGCATTATGGGGCCACGGCCGCCGCATCTTTCCTATGTGCATGAGCAGCTGCCCTACCTTCCGCTGGCACACTGTGTCGGCTATATGGAAGAAGCTCCCACCGATGACATAAATGAAAATAACCAGCGTGTTTACCGCTTTGCCGAAGAAACAAAGGGTGCTAACGCCGGTTATAATCCTTATCATATTCAATGCGGAGCCGATTTCGTTTGGGCCTGCCATCTGCGCGGCATCACCGTCTTCCCCTGGACCTGGGCCTTTAAGCCCTGGGAGATCGATGGCGAATCCATTTGTACCAGCTTTATTTCCGGTTTCGATGGTTTGACTTCCGACTGGATCAATAAGCTTGGTGATCAACCCATCGATCTGATCGCCACCGCACCGGATTCAGCAGAGCTGGTATATCGAAACGGCGATCGTAAACCCTGTGAAAATCTGCAGTGGCTGCAGTTAGATGCCAACACTGCTTTGCCCTTTTGCGAATGCACTTTACCCAATCACACGACTTATTGCTTAATCGGCATCACAACTTACTAATCAATATATTTAGACTCTTTAACAAGGAAGTAATAACAAATGGAAGATTTACTGATTCTCGGCGGTACGATTATCGATGGTACCGGAAGTTCGCGGTATCAAGCGGATATGGCCATCAAAAACGGAGTGATCACAGCCATCGGCAACCTCACCGACGTCTCCGCCAAAAAAGTTCTGGATGCTACCGGTCTGATCGTTGCGCCCGGTTTTATCGATTCACATTCTCACTCTGACACCTGTTTTTTGAAAGACACCTCCTGTGCCTCCAAGCTGTTTCAGGGTATCACCACCGAGATATCCGGTCAATGCGGTTCCAGTCCTTTTCCAAGCAAAATCGAAACTACAACCGATGTCAGCAGCAGTGCCTCCTTTGGCCACTTTGTGGATCAATTTGAGCAGGGTGCCTATTCCATGGCGGTCAACCAAGCAATACTCGTGGGCCATGGCAGTTTACGTGCTGCCGTAATCGGCTATGAAGACCGCCCTGCCACGGCAGATGAATTGGAACAAATGAAAGAATTGTTGCGCCAAAGTCTGGAAGAAGGTGCCTGGGGCCTGTCGTTAGGTCTGGAATATTCTCCCGGCTTTTTCGCAAATGCTGAAGAATTACAAGAACTCGGTAAAGTCGTACATGAATTCGATGGTATCGTTACCTGCCACATGCGTAATGAAGGCCTTCATATTGCCGATGCCATTGAAGAGCTTGTCAGTATCGGCCGTACTTCCGGTGTTCATGTCCATATTTCTCATTTGAAGATCGACAACTTCCGTGTTCATGGCAGCGCCGAAAAAGTTTGGAACATCATCGAGGATGCCCGCCGTGAAGGTGTGAACATCACCGCCGATCTATATCCTTTTACCGCTTCGGCTACTGATTTTACGATCCGTTGTCCCAAATGGTGCAGCGAGGGCGGCCCTTCCGCTGTGATCGACTATCTGAATGGTCCTCGCAGGCAGGAGATCATCGAACACATCCGCTCACAGCACTACTTTAATGCCGAACGCGCTGAAACCTGTTTGTTCAGCAGTGACGGCGGCCTGTGGCCCGAGATCATAGGCAAAACCCTCCGTTACGTTGCCGAGGAGCTGTTACACACCACCGATTATGCAGAGGCTGCGGCCGAGGTTTTGGTTCGCACCTGCGCCAGAGCCAGCTGCATCTTCTTTGTCATGAGCGAAGCAGATATGCTGTATTTTCTGTCTCGCGACGTTGGCATTGGCTCCGATGGATATGCATACTCCGGAGATCCCAATAAAGTTTCCGGAATGCCACATCCCCGTTCCTACGCTGCCGTTTCTGAGTTTTTCCGCTTAGCCAGAGAAAACAATCTGTGCTCCTTGGAGGAAACCGTTCGCCGTGTGACCTCTAAGACAGCCGATACAATTGGGTTGACCAATCGAGGCATTTTGAAAACAGGAAACATCGCCGATATTACCATATTTGACCCCGAATGCATTGCTCCTAAGGCAACATATTTAGATCCGATCCAGCTGTCGGTCGGTGTACAGTATGTACTGATTGGCGGTGAGATCGCCCTGGCTCATGGAGTTCAAACGGAACTTCGCAAGGGAAAATTCCTGATCAAATCCCCTGCAGAAGCCACTCCAAATCAAACTCGGCAATGCTAAGTCCCTCTGCATATGGATTCGCATCGTCCTGTTCAGTGCCCTTTTCATACAGCAGATAAAAATGTCCGGTATTTCGATCATAATCCAGACTGGAATAGGCACAGGGTCCTTCAAAAATCACCTTGGCTTCGCGATAGTGTTCACCGCTGTCGAAGCTGACACAGGCCGTCATGCGATTTCGGATTTCGGAACGCGGATTGCAAAACACCACCAGATCCTTTGCCCCTTCCGGTAGAAACTGTACTTCCTCTATATCTTCCAATTCCACACGCAGGAAGGAAGCATTACAGCCAATACGCATTTCTTCCACCAGGAATTCATCGACGGAAAACTCTCCATAGGTTGCACCACCATCACGGGATACAGCCAAATAGCGTTTTCCATCCCGGAAATAAGCGCGGGAATTATACAAAATACTGCCATCCCCACGTTCAATCAACGTACCTTCACCGGTACCCACCTGAACACAGTTTGCGGTCTTCCAGGTCATACCATGATCATCGGAATAGACCGCATTGTTGTATACGCACTCGCGAATCTTCGTCCAGTCTGTATATTCCCCAATCTGTGTACGGGAAGGACACAGCAATCGTCCGGAATAGGCCCCGTGACGTAGACAAATCCCGTGGGAGGAACCATGGGTAAAGCCATCCACCAGATGCTCGGTTCCATCCCAGTGTTTCTGCAGCACCGGCTCCAGTTCCTGCGCCATCTCGGTGAAGGTCTCACCATTATCGTCGGAAACCAGCATCCGGTATCCGGCGGTAATACCCTGCTTTGCCGCAATCTTCTTGGCTTCTTCGGCACGGCGTTCCATTTCCGCTTCTTCCTCGGCACTATATTTACCGAACTCATTTCTAGCCACGGGCTTTCTTACAAATAATACGATCACGCGGTCTGCTTCGCTATCGTACACCGCACTTCCAATATTACAATTCCAACCGGGCATATGGGCTAATGTGCGCACCGCGCTCCAGTCCTCGCCCGGTTTTTTAATGGAGCACACCAAAGCGATCTCATCGGCATGGTCATTCAGCGTACCGATTCGGTTGGTACAAAATGCAATCGCTGTTCCATTATTGGTTACGATCAGCGACGGGATCCGGAAATTCGCGGTCCCACCGGATGAAAATAGGTTGGTATCTTTAAAAAACATTTCGTTTTCCTCCTGCGTACTTTTGAATAAGTTTCACCTTTTATTTTTCAGGCATCCAATCATAAATCGGTTCCGGCATCACAAAGGGCAGTTTAAAAGAGCCTTCTTCATAGGGCTTTCCTTCCTGTCTCTGTTTCAGTATTCTTACCACCAGAGCCAAATCCTCTACTCCGTGACTATGTCCCCCCTTACGATAATACAATCGGATCTGTTCTTCTGCCCCCAGCAGTTTATACACTTCTTTGGCTGCCAAACAGGTCTGCACCGATCCCACCGGATTGGCCCATATATCACTGGCCGCTTCCGTTTCCAGCAGCATCCGCGGAGCCACCAGGGCCTTCAAAAAATGTTCATCAAAAGGCAGTTCCCCCTCTTTTTCCGTATATGCCTGCATTTCCTCGCTAAACCAGAACGGGAAGTTTCGAATCAGATCCGAAAGCTGTTCGCTGCGGGCTGTTTCCCCCGCTTCCGTTATCGCTTCCATATGGACACGGTAACATCCGGCTCCACCGGCTCCTGAATCATTGGGATTCACAATCGCGGCTCGCTCATCCAGCACACCGGCCAAAAGTGCGGTTTTTCCTCCTCGAGAATGACCGCAGAAAGCAATATGATCCATATCGGCAATGCCAAGCTGCTCCAGCGCATCCACGCAGCGGGAATATCCCCAAGCCCAGGCCGCCAATGCACTAAAGTTCCCCTCCGGATACGTACGATACAATTGTCCTCTATCCCTGCAATCCTTCCGATCCGGCACGATCTCCGTACGGTTGAACATAACCAGCAGTACATCCTTCTCGGTTACCGCGCTCGTAAATGCTTTGTCAAAGGAATATCCCCAGCACAAATCACCATTGACAATCGCCGGATATACACCGGGTTTACTAGGTCCAATGACCCGCATGGTAAACGCTGTCGGATTCTGCCGCGTTCCCGTTACAATTCGATAATTTCGAATGGCGATATTCTCATCCAACGGTTCTACTTCCAAAAATTCCGGTTCAGGCGGCATCTTACCATACTGCATTTCCACCGCCGTTTGATACAGTTCCTTTCGGCGCTGTTTCCACTGTTCCGGTGTTTTCACTATTGTTCCGTCCTGCATTTCAAACAAGTTCGGAAGTCTTCCCAGTACCTCATTCTTTTGGATCTGAATCAAATTCTCATCAAAATTACGCATTTTCGTTTCCTCCTGACTTCTCATAGGTTTATTGATAATGAAAAATATTCTGAACAAAAATCCGCTCTCCTAAGCGGCACATAGTTCGATCGTGTCGCTAGAAGAACGGATTTCCATTATTTTCGATTATACATCTCTGTCAGATGACAGATCTTTTTCGCGAGCTTCGGATTTTCTTCCAGCCAATCCTGTTTCAGGCGCCATCTCCAGTTCATGCCGGTGGTAGAGGGTTCGTTGATACGAGCTTCTGTACCCAGTTCCAAATAATCCTGCATGGGAATGATGGCGGTATCACAGCTGCTCATCAGGGCCATACGGATCAGAGCGGTATTCCAACCTTCCTCATCCTCCAAACCAATGAAGTCCATCACGTGTTCCTTCAGCTCATCGCTGATGGAATCCTTCCAGCCCTGCAGGGTATCGTTATCATGCGTTCCGGTGTAAACAACACTGTTTTTCACATGATTGTACGGCAGATACACATTCGCCGGACCACCTTCAAAAGCAAACTGCAGCACCTTCATACCGGGATAACCAGTAGCATCCAGCAGTTCATATACGCTATCAGTCAGCACACCCAGATCCTCAGCTACAATGGGAAGCTTATCAACCTTCAGTTCCTTGCCCAAAGCCTCTTTCAAGGCATCAAACAACTCAATACCGGGGCCCTTTTCCCACTTGCCCTTCATAGCAGTGGTCTCCCCATAGGGAATGGCATAGTATTCATCAAAACCGCGGAAATGATCAATACGAACCAAATCGAACAGTTTAAAGCTATGACGTACACGGCTGATCCACCATGCATAACCTTCTTTTTTATGAGCATCCCAGTCATACAAGGGGTTGCCCCACAGCTGTCCGGTTTCGGAAAAGGCATCCGGCGGTACTCCTGCCACCTTGGTAGGTACCAGATCCTTATCAAAATAGAACATCTCCGGCTGTGCCCAGGCATCGGCACTGTCGATGGATACATAAATCGGAATATCGCCCAAAATCTGAATGCCCTTCTTGTTGGCATATTTCTTCATCTTTAAATACTGTTTCAGGAAAGTATATTCTAGGAAACAATAGAAAGCGATATCCTGTTTCAGCAGCATCTGGTACACTTTTACACCTGCAGCCTGACGCAGTTTAATATCCTCAGGCCACAACTGCCAGAACTTGCCGCCAAAATAGTCTTTGACAGCTCTGAACAATGCATAATCCTTTACCCAGTCTGCGTTTTCCTTCATGAAAAGCTGGTAGTCCTCATCCTTTTCCAGCGTAGGCTGGGCTTTTTCAAAGGCTTTGCGCAGCACTTTGTAGCGGCAGCCATGCAGGCGGCCGTAGTCCACCTCTTCCTCGTTGTCACCGTAATTATAACCGGCGCAGTCTGCTTCAGTGAGCAAGCCGTCTTCGATCAGCATTTCCAGATCGATCATGTAGGGATTGCCCGCAAAGGTGGAAAAGGACTGATAGGGTGAGTCGCCAAAGCCGGTGGGACCCAGAGGCAAAATCTGCCAGTAGGTCTGGCCCGCTTCCTCCAAAAAATCAATAAAATCATAGGCGCTTTTTCCCAAGGTGCCCACGCCGTACTTAGACGGCAGCGAGGTAATGGGAAGCAAAATACCACTGGTGCGCATATTGTATACCTCCAAATATGTTATATAGAAAGATAGGTCGGATACGGCCGACCGGGAATCAATTTAGCCCCGTCGGTAAATCCTTCCGGTCGATTCGATAATTCCTGAATGAGCGCCGCTCTCAGCTCCTCGATCCGCTGCTGCCGCTCGGGCTCGCTGATCAAATCATGCAGTTCGTGCGGGTCCGCAGCCAGATCAAAATACTGTTCCTGTCCGGTCTCACTAAACCAGCAATACTTATCGGTCTTGGTCACGATCCAATGATTAGATAACCCACTATAAGAATGCTCGCCATGCAGATACTCACGCTCCGCTGACAGCATGCTTACACCATCCACCGTTTCCGGTACCGGTGCTCCTGCCATTTCAAGAATCGTGGGCATCACATCCCGCAGTTCTACCACCTCGTGGCATACGCTACCGGACTTAAATCCTCCCAGTGCCGCATTGCCGGAAATAATCATCGGAATATGGCTGCTTCCCTCGTAGGGTAACGATTTTCTAAAATAGTGATGATCACCCAGCTCCTCGCCATGATCCGATGTAAACAGGATCACCGTATCATTATATACCTCGTGCTCGATCAATCCCATGATCAGCCGACCGATCTGATGATCTAAGTGGGTAATGCAGGCATAATAGCCCACCTGCATCTGTCGGATCAGCTCCGAATCGGAGGGTCCGGTCAGCGAATCAAAGATCCGTCCCGCCTGCTCTAATCGATCCGTACTTTCCCAATCCCCCACAAAGGGCGGTCGCAACTGCTTATCTTTATACATATCAAAGTAACAGGCCGGCGCATCAAAGGGCGGATGCGGCCGCAAATAAGATGCCATCAGGAAAAACGGCTGATCCGGATCCCGCCTGCGCAAAAAGTCCAAACTCCGATCCGTCACCCAATTCGTCGGATGATATTTCTCTTCGTAAGGAAAAGGCCGCGCTACCCAGCTGTTACACTCAATACCGCTGGCATTCAAATCCGCACTGACTCCCTTTTCTTCTTTCAGCCAGTAAAAATAATCATCTGCCACAAACTGCGACTCCCGGTATGGCACCGAACCAAACCGCGCTGCATGCAAATATCCGTCATGCAGCTCCACGTTATGAAACCCCAAATAATTGCGCAGCGGATTCACATGCATCTTACCCACACACTGGGTATAATAACCCGCCTTCGCCAGTTCTCCCGCCAGCGTATGTTCGTAACGCCACGGGATCCCATCCTGATACCCCACTCGGCGATGGTTCTCCTGACTCATACCTGTATGCAGGGCGGCTCTCGCCGCAATGCAGCTGGGGCAAGTGCTGTAAGCGTGGTCAAATTGCAAGCCCTTGGTAGCCAGCGTATCCAAATACGGCGTTTTCACATCCGGATGCCCGGCTGCGCCGAGGCAATCCCCTCGCAGCTGATCCGTCATAATCAGCACTATGTTGGGCCTTTTCGTTGTCATGATACAGCCCTCCTGTCAATTGAATTTACAATACTCGAACAATCATTACCTTCGGTTCCAGGCCTCCGGCTTCCACTTTATATTTTCTCAAAATCTTCAATCGGCTGTTTCCATAGAGGCACTGCTCCAACAGTTTTCCTTCCATGGTATACAGTACTGCAATACCGCCGAGTTTTACCCACTGTGGAATTCGATCAGCCAATCCTTTATACAGCTTTAAATTTTCTTCGTGACTGCCTACTCGATTACCAAAGGGCAGATTCGCAAACAGTTCATCCACCTGCTGCTCCGGACGATATTTCAAAAAGTCACTACAGATAAGTTTACAGGAAACACGTGCACCCTGCATGCCACCGGCTCTGGCTGCCTTATAGTTTTCTGCTGCTGCTTGCAGTGCCGAGCGCTGCAGATCCACACCCGTCAGAGATCGACAGCTTCCATATATAGCTCTTTCCCACAAAAGTGTACCGCTTCCACAACAGGGATCCAATACCGTGGCTCCCTCTTTCAAATAGGGTTTAGCCAAACGGATCACACCCGCCGCATTTGCCGGATGAATCGATGCTGGCACAGCTGCCTTTCGATAATCAAAGCGACGATCCGGTGTTAAAAACAATTTCAAATACAAAGCGGCCTGACCTTTGTAAAGTTCCACACGCAGCTCTGCTTCATAATTGGAAGGCGCATTGACCAATGATTTTCCATCTCCCACTGCCTCAATCATGCGGGCTATGGTCTTGGTCAGTTCCGGCTGCCCCGCTAACTCGATTCTGAAAGCGTAAGGAGCTTCCCCGCCATATACATCCTTTAGAATTGCCAACATCTTATGGCCTGCAGCTGCCGCAATGGCCACTGCGGAGGCCTTGATCGCCTGCGAATTCTCGGTGCTCACTTCTACACCACGGCTTAAAGGAATCAACGCTTCCCGCCAAATTTTCGATACTTTCAGCTCTTCCCACTTGACTACCGCCAACATCACGCGACCGGGTTTTACCTCCCGAACATCCAAATCAGCCAGTTCCTCTGCCAGTGCCCGTTCCAAGCCGCGACCACATCGCAGTTCCAAAGGCATCTTCGATGAAAATCCCTTAAAGGTATGACCCGGCAACTGCTGAAAGGCCGATAATGCTGTTTTTAATGCTTCCAGTTCTGCCTGTACATGCTTTTCCTCTGAGGCATCCTGCGCCGGTTTAACCTGATAGGCATGCAAAGCGGCGATTGCCTCCGAAGTTTTCAAGGCGCCCAAAGCCAGGATCATCGAAGGAATCACCATGCGCTTGGTTTCATTCTCTAGTGCCTCTGCTAAAGGAACTACATCGGCTGCTACCGCTAACTGACCCATTAATCGAGCAATGTTCTTTCTCATCTTAGCATCATCACTGCCTAACAACCGATACAATAATTTTCGATCCCCCAACCATTTGTTGATCTGCTCGCGATACTTTTTCTGTCTCGCTACCCGTACCAGAAAGGCAGCCGCGGCAGGTTCTTCCTGCGCCAGCAGGTGTAAACAGGCTTCAAATGCCTCGTCGGCCTGCGCCGCTAACTTTTCACTGCCATTGGGTTCTTTTAATATAGCTAAAGCTTTCTTTTCATTCATGAGCGTAATTTTAACATATCCTTTAGTTTCAGTCGATTTCCGTAGTGCAGTACCGATCGGGTATAAATCTTAATGGAGATAGCCGCAATCACAACAATGGCAACCACCAGAAGTCCCAATGAGATCAAAATATCCGCTGTGGGCACATCACCATTCAAAATTTTAAAGGGCACAATGAAGGGTGAACAGAAAGGAATATAGATGGCAATCTTTTGCAATAGGGACTCGCTGCCCGACGCAGAAAGAGCCGTGAAATATCCAACATAAAACGAGATCATTGAAATCAACATAACAGGCATCATTGCTGAGTTGATATCCTCGATCTTACTAACCGCAGCGCCACATACTGCATTCATTACCGCATATAAGGCATAACCCAAAATAAAGTACGCAATAATAATAACGGCGCGCTCAAAGGTAAAGGAGGCCAGCGACAGAGGCATGCCCATGATCAAATAGTCAGCGGGCACCAACAACTTATAACAAAGGGCTGCAAATACCATTACCGCTACGATCTGCATCAATCCTAAGGCACCCATACCCAAACACTTACCAATCAAAATGCGGGAAGGTTTCGCTGATACCACCAGTGTTTCCATAACACGGGATGTTTTTTCGGTCGCAATGGACATGGACACGCCATAACCATAATAGTAAATGGCAAAGAACATCAGCATCAGAATGACAATACCTAGAATATAACCGGACAGGTCCATTTCGCCGGCGATTTCTTCGCTAACAGGCATATCAAAACCTAAAAGCTGCTGTACATCCCCCTGTACGCCTTGACTTTGCAACTGATTTACCAAATACTGACGGGTCAATACATCGCTCACAGTACCGCTTTCAATACCCGACATAAAGTCTTTATTCACCACATGCACAAATGGGCTTCCATTTTGATTTTCAACGCTCACCAGAGAAAACTCTGCATTAGATGCAATCTCATTTCGATATATGTCGATTTGAGTAGCTTCTCCCGGTTCTACCATATATCCGGGAAATGCTTCTTGCATAGCTTCAAGACCACCGGGTACCAAATTTTCATTATCTACATAATAAATGATACCCTCTGTTTCCATCCGCTCCTCTTCTATTGTCGCAGATGATTCATCTTCAGCATTATTGCCGCTAGTCAAGTTGATGATCAAACAAGCGGCAAACACTGCCATCAGCAAAATTGCCGTCGAAATTTTAAATGCTTTTTTGCGGGCGGCATCTTTTAATGTATATAAAAAAATGATCCAGATCTGTTTCATTCTTCTGCCCCCACTTTTTCAATAAAGATTTCATTGAGAGAAGGTTCCCGAATTTCAAATTTCGTGGGATAAAAACCCTGCGACAACATATGTGCCAACAAGGAATGCGCCATTTCATCTCCATGAATCCGGTATTCCGTTTCATTCGCTCTTTTCTCTATGATTTCCAAACCATATTGTTTTGCTGTTTCATCGATATTCGTATCACAACTGATCACTAAATTCGTATGACCATAACCGCGTTTGATTTCACGCAGGTTACCGCACAACTTTGTTTGACCTTGATGCAGAATCAAAATATCTTTACAATATTCTTCCACTGTGTTCATCTGATGACTACTCATTACAATATAACGGTTTTCATCGATCAACTCCTGCAGCAAGCCTCTCAGAACTTCGGTATTCACCGGATCCAAACCGCTAAAGGGTTCATCCAGAAAAATCAGCTGCGGGTCATGAATTAACGTAGAAATCAGCTGGATCTTCTGCTGATTACCCTTGGAAAGCTTTTCCACTAACATATCCTTTTCATTTTCCATACCCAGCCGCTGCAAATAACGAAGTGCTGATTTATGTGCATCACTTCGATTCATGCCACGCAGTCTTCCAAAATACACCAGTTGCTCCAGCACTTTATTCTTCATATAGATACCCCGTTCCTCCGGCATATAGCCAAAACTCAGAGTATCACGATTAATGGATGTACCATTCCACAGAGCCTTGCCTTCATCGGCCTGCATGATCCCCAAAATCATACGAATAGTGGTAGTTTTACCTGCACCATTTGTGCCGATCAAACCGAACACTCCCGGCTCTTCCATTTTGAAACTTAAATGATCCACCGCAACCTTATTTCCAAAGGTCTTAGTCAGATTTTCTACCAACAGTCCCATGGCCGACTCCTTTTTTATTTAATACGTTGCCCAAGTCCGCAGAAGATTCGTTCCACAGTATCAGCATACTTAGCAATTTCACAATATGCCTTTCCCACAGCATCTCGATACTTCTTTTCAAAGGGATCCATGGGTACAACGCCGCTTCCTACTTCATCACCAATTAAAATAGCATTAGGGTTACGCTTCATAATTTCGTGCACATATCCCATTACATCGCCTTCCTCACGCATAATACGCATGATCAGCAGATGAATATGATTCACCACCGGTTCATTAAAGGCATCTTCAGTTCTGCAATAACGGCCATCGGCTACCGGCAACATTCCTTTTTTATGCTGTACATAGGTCAACTTGCTCTGACTTTTTCCGCCAATATATAATTCCATTTTTCCTTCTCCTGTTATCTGATGATTCTCTTCTTCCAGCTGCGGCAACTCCCCCTTATGCAGAATAGGACAACCACTGGCTACTTCGATCACTGTATCGGCCATCTGTGCCAGACCCATGTTGATCTCTCCCAGGTAGTGCACAAAACGTTCCGTTTCATAGTCATATTCCACACCATCATTGAAGACATCATCAGTTACCACGATCAAATTCTCGCACTGCTCTTTCAGCCTCTCCACATCACCCAAAATACGGCCCACAGCCTGTACGTTGGCGCCGCCTTCCATATACATTTCATTGGTAACCAGGTTCGTGATGCGCTCCAACAAAACAGTTTTTCCCTCGCAGGGCAGTACCGATTTCAAATCAGTAAAACATTCAATGGTAGTAAATCCTTTACCGCTTCTTCGTTTCTGTCGTTCTTCGATCCGCTTCTGATTCGATGTACTATAAGGATACATCGTGGCCACAAACAGTTTTTCTTCCGGCTGCAGTTTGCATGCCAGCCGTTCCGCATAGGCAGATTTACCGCTACTGTTGCCTCCTATAATCAAAATCATACTATATCTTCCTTTCAAAATGCAGGATTCGTTGTCTTTGCAATAAATTTTTCGATATTTTACTTATTATACTACAAATTAAAGCTCTGTACAAGTTCTTCCAACTGTTCCAAATAGATTCGCCGAATGGATTCATACTCCACCAATCCCTTTTCAATGAAGCAAACTTCTCTGCCACCGGCGCGAAGTCGTGATACCACACTCTCTTTTCCTTCACCACATATATCTTGAAGCGCATGTTTGCCTGCTGTCAGCAATAGCGGAGCCACCATGACTTTTCTTGTGTTGATCCTTGTCAGTACTTGATCTATAGACTCCAGCGTTCCAACGATCGCTGCTGTCTGTCCACTGGCATGCAGTTCTTTCTCCAAACCTTCATACACGGCACTTTCATCTTGTTTGCTCCCATGACCCACATAAAGAATTGCTTCTTCCTCCTGCAGGTCAGTCTCACGAATCAATACCTCTGCCACCTTTCGGCGTGAAATCTCACTTCCCAAAAGCGGTAATGCCGCAATACTCTTGGGCTCAGTTGTCTCGATCGCCGTCATGACCTTACTATACTCACTTCCGAAAGTCAAATGAGTTGGCAGCACTATGATTTTTTCAAAACCCTGTTCAACCAGCTGATTCAAAGCCTGGGTTTCATTCGACATTTCATAGCCCTGTGCATTATATTTCTCCAGAATCCTTCGCCCGGTAAAAGCCTGACATACATGCCACTCAGGCCAGTCTCTGCGAATCTCCTCCTCCAACACCCCTAAGCTTTTCTCCCACAGTGCCTTACTGGCCACTCCATAGCTGACCAATAAAATTGCTTTCTTCATTGTTTTCCATTCTTTCCAAAAAGGAGCCTTTGCCACGATCAGCAAAAGCTCCTCCTTATTATTTATTTTGAATATACTCGTCCATGGCTTTAGCCGCAGCCTTACCAGCTCCCATGGCCAAAATCACCGTGGCTGCGCCCGTTACCGCATCGCCTCCGGCAAATACCCCTTCACGAGATGTCTGTCCGGTAGTTTCATCTGCTACAATACCGCCCCATCTTTGAGTCTCCAGACCCTCCGTGGTAGCCTTGATCAACGGATTCGGAGAAGTACCGATCGCCATAATCACACAATCCACATCCAGCACGAACTCCGAGCCCGGCTGTTCCACCGGTCGGCGACGTCCGGATGCATCCGGCTCACCCAGACCCATCCGAATGCACTCCATTCCACCGACAAAACCCTTGCCATCATCCAAAATACGCACCGGATTATTCAGTAGACGGAATACAATTCCTTCTTCCTTCGCATGCTCTACCTCTTCTTTACGAGCCGGCAGTTCCGCCTCTGATCTGCGGTATACAATGGAAACCTCTTCGGCCCCCAAACGTTTTGCGCAGCGTGCTGCATCCATAGCCACATTACCACCGCCCACAACGGCCACTCTCTTGGCTTTTTGGATCGGCGTTTGACTATCTTTGCGATAGGCCTTCATCAAGTTGGTACGAGTTAAAAATTCATTGGCTGAATACACACCACACAGCGCCTCGCCGGGAATATTCATAAAACGAGGAAGGCCGGCACCCGAACCAATGAACACTGCCTCAAAACCATATTCATCCTTCAATTCGTCAATAGTCAATACCTTACCAATTACCATATCCGTTTCGATCTTCACACCCAGTTGTTTTAATGTATCGATCTCCTTCTGCACGATCCGTTTAGGCAGACGGAACTCAGGAATTCCATACACTAACACACCACCGGCCAAATGCAGAGCCTCAAAAACAGTGACTTCATATCCTTTTTTCGCCAGATCACCGGCACAGGTCAAACCGGCAGGGCCGGAACCGATCACGGCTACCTTATGACCATTGCTTTCAGGTTTTGACGGCGCAGTTTCGCAGTGAGAATTATGCCAATCGGCCACAAATCGCTCCAAACGGCCAATCGCCACAGGTTCTCCCTTAATACCGCGAACACATTTACTTTCACACTGGGTCTCCTGCGGACATACGCGACCACATACCGCCGGCAAAGAACTGGATCTTTGAATCACCTGATAGGCTCCTTCAAAATCTTCTTCAACAATTTTTGCAATAAATCCGGGAATATCAATTGCCACAGGACAACTTCCTACGCAGGGCTTGTTTTTACACTGTAAACATCGACTTGCTTCATTCAGCGCTTGCTCACGGGTATATCCCGTTGCTACTTCCTCAAAGTTATGACAACGAATTGCCGGATCCTGAACCGGCATCTCCTGTCTTCCAATTTTCATATTTGCCATAATCGTATCTCACTATTCCATCCAGCCAAGGATATTATTCAGCCTGTTTATACAAATTACAAGTATCTTCATGAGCCTGTCGCTCAAAGGATTTATACATGGCAGCACGAGCCATCGCTTCATCAAAATCCACTTCATGACCATCAAAATCAGGGCCATCGACACAAGCAAATTTAGTTTTTCCTCCTACAGTCAAACGACAACCACCACACATACCGGTACCGTCAATCATAATAGGATTCATCGAAACCACTGTTTTAATTCCATACTCTTTCGTCAGTTTGCTAACAAATTTCATCATCACCAAAGGACCAATCGCAATCACTTCATCGTACTGCTCCCCCGACTCAATCAATTCTTTTAAAGCATCGGTTACCAATCCCTTTTGACCAAAAGAACCATCATCGGTTCGAATACAAAGCTTGTCGCTTACCGCAGCAAACTCTTTTTCCAAAATAACGAGATCCTGATTTCGAAAACCTACAATACTATGCACTTCAGCACCCAACTGATGAAGCTTTTTAGCAACAGGGTATGCAATTGCACAACCAACGCCACCGCCTACAACAGCGACTTTTTTCAATCCTTCTACTTCAGATTCTTTACCCAAAGGACCAACAAAGTCTTGGATCATATCTCCAACTTCCTTATGATTCAAACGCTCAGTGGTAGCGCCGACAATCTGAAAGATAATAGTAACCGTACCGGCCTCACGATCAAAATCGGCAATCGTTAAAGGAATGCGTTCTCCTTCATCATCTACACGTAAAATAATAAACTGACCAGGCTCCGCCTTTTTTGCGATCAAAGGAGCCTCAATATCCATTCTGGTAACCGTGGGATTTAATACTTCCTTAGCGACAATACGAAACATATCGATTTCCTTTCCAACCTCTTTAATTATCGTCAAATTCTTATAACACCAAACGTCCTTCAAGAGCCAAATACTGATCAAATACCATACGACTTACCTTTGCTCCAAAAAGAGTAGCAGAATGATCGGCATGATATACCGGGTCATGAAAGTTCTTGTTGAAAATAACAATTACATAATCACCATATGGCGTATGTACAATACCTCCATCAGCACGAACTTCATCCATGCTACCACTCTTAGATGCTACATAAATGAGTTCTTCACCACCTAAATCCTCTGTATCCAACATAAATTGCGGAAAATACTTTGTCAACATACTATTATAATGTTGTCTTTTGAAAATATCGATCATTTGCTCGCTAGCTTTTTTACTAACCAACTCACGTTTAGCCAATCGAGTAAACATACTGGCGTATTCACGAGGAGTGGTTGTACCAAGCTTATCATATTTTACAAAGTCAATGGGATTATGCAATACGGTTTCCTTACATCCTAACTCTTGAATGTAAGCATTGATTGTATCAATACCAAGAAAATCAATCATCATATTTGTAGCAACATTGTCACTAACAATGATCATCATCATCGCAACATCTCGGATGTAAAACTCTGCACCAAAGCTCAAATTTCTGAATAGGCCACTTCCATCCACAAAATGCTTTTCTTCATATACCAATTTTGCGTCCAAACTGGTGTGACCGAGTTCAATTTCATGAAATAAGGTAGCAAGAATATATGTTTTAACAGTACTCGCAGTTTCAAATTTCTCATCAACACCTATTTCAACCACATTTCCTTTTAAATCATCAACATAAACGGCCATTTGACCGTCATAGCTTGCAATTTCAGCAGCAATACGTTTTTCTAAGGTCAGACTAGGATGCATGATACTACACTCCTTATTTTTGATAATAAAAAAACCACTAACAAACCGTTAGTGGAAATCTTGAGTTGCGGAGGAAGGACTTGAACCAACGACCTTCGGGTTATGAGAACATCGCTTTCCTTGGCAGCTGCCCACTAACTAAAACAAATTCCGCCATTGCCAAGCATCTTCTGCCGACCAAATGCCGACCCACTCTCAAAACCACACTCCAATAAAGATTCTTCGAATTTTCCTGTAACTCTACATTCCCGAAAAATCTGTGGGAAATTCCCATTTGATTCGCCTCTTTCGGGAATTTTTGTTCCCTAAAACATCAAGGCAAGACTAACTAAAACCATAATTTCTTCAAAAAATTCCCGAATTCCCGTCCTTTTTTCAAAGGTAGCCTCTCTAGGAATTTTTGCATTAAATTTCCGCTTGAAACAGTACTTCCAACAGTAAGGAAGAATGTTGGTCAAGACATCGACTCACGTTCCTTTTCGCACTTTGCTCGTCCACAAATAAATATTCTTTTCTTAATCTCCCTAATCTTGTTTCAAGAAATACGTGGAGAAATCATCATTCAGGAGTGGACACAAATGGACAAACACAAGGAAATTGAGATTTTACTTGAGCATACCCCTATGATAGTATTTTCCAAAGAGGTGATGCGAATGGCAGAAACTAACCCCGAACTGTTAAATTCAATCTACAAAGAAATCAGCGAAAAACTAGGGTTGGATACAGCAATGGAAATCTACAGAATGTTCAAAGGACAACAAATTAGCTTTCCAATGCGCTTTTTCAATCCCGAGAGAATTCAAAAATGCATTGTTCAAGAATATGATGGTACAAACATTAAAATGCTTGCTATCAAGTACGATTATTCTGAAAAGACTATTCGCAGAATTATTAAAGAAAGTCTGGATGAAACTTAACCACTAATGCATTTTTCAACATAACTCATGGATTTAAGTATCTTAACACAGTAGAAAACTGATGTCAAGGAGAAGAGAAGTTCCATGAGTAACAGACTTCAAATCTCATAAATTAAAACAAAGGAGACAAATAACATGGCACTATTTAACAAAATCAACAAAGACGATTTGTTGGCTAAAGCAAAAAAAGTAACAGATAAAGCAACTGATCTTTCCAAAAAAGCTGCTGAAAAAGTTTCTGATACTGTAAAAGAAAGTACCGATACAATGAAGCAATACCAAGCCGAATCTAAAGAACTAAAGGCACCACTTGAGGGAGCAATTATCCGCTACGGCGTTGTCTATCTCGGTGGATTGGCTAAATACCCAAAAGAAAAAGCTGGTGAAATCGGATTCAACATTATGCCTGATTCTTTTATTCTGAAAGAAACTTCCACTACCAAAGATTGGTTTGAAAGCTTTGAAATCCCGTATGAAAATATAACATCATTCAGAATCATTAAACGCCAAGCTGGTACTTGGGAAATGATGATGTCGAGTAGTGGCTCCAATGTCAAAGATACAGAAACAGAAAATGTCATTGAGATTACATATACTGACGAAGATAACGAAATAGTGCTCCGTCTTGAAATGTTGACTGGTTTTAACGTCTACACCCAAGCTAAAAAATGTGTAGAAATGATGGACATTCTTCGGCAAAACAAAATTTTGAGCAGAATCAACAAACCTACATCCTCCCCTCAAGTCAGCAGTCTTGGAGTTGCTGATGAACTCAAAAAATACAAAGAACTACTCGACCTCGGTGTACTCTCCCAAGAAGAATTCGATGCCAAGAAAAAGCAACTTCTCAATTTATAAATATAAACACTTCTGTGTTAACTATAATAGGAGCATGGAATAATGAAAAAAAGAGCAATAGGATTCTTTCTTGTCATTGCACTACTTTCTGTTGTCATTCTAGCAGGATGTAATAGTCAAGCTACTTCCTCTAAAGCTGATACTTACATTGAATTGGCAAACGAATACCTAAACACCGGCGATTATAATTCTGCCATTGAAATTCTTCAAAAAGGATATAAGGCAACGGAGGATGAACGCCTCGCCATCATGCTGGCAGATATATTACAACAAGACTCTACTATGACTGTTGAAGAATCTGAAATAAATTCATCTACGTTGACCCTAACTAATGAATCATCTTCTGCTGAAACTACAGAATTCAGCGAATACACAGGTACTTGGGCGCAAGATGAAATTGGTTGGCAGTATGGCGGCTTAATCCTCGACATTGCAGTAACTGTCGATTCTCTGTCTATCGAGGTTACTTACACGCAATCTGCCCCATCCAGTCGTGTGGCAAACTTCATCTTTGAAGTTCCTATTTCAAGCATCCAAGAAAATACTTTAGAACACACCTTCGAAAACGATGGTTGGGACAATGCGGGAACAATTATCCTAACCTTTTCATCCGATAAAATCGTGTGTGAAGTCAAAGATACTCACTATGTTGGCTCTAATGGATTTCCAATTTGGGGAATTTCTGAAGGAACAATGTCTGTAGTTCCAAATGAGACAGCCCACGACGCACTTGTCTATGAAATGGAAGATTACTATAATCTCAATCCTGAAGCAGATCCAAATTACGAAGCTACACCTGTATATGATATGACTAAAGCTAGTGGTATCCTCGCTGCAGCTGGTCTAACAGAGCATGAATTCAAAGATATCTGTACCCCTTTAGGTAATATGTGGGTCAATTTATATGATTGCATAGACAAAGAACTTTCTTATATAAACAAATATCATCTTGCATATGGACAACAATACTTTTTAGATCATCCCGAAGATGATTCCGTTATCAAAGCAACTGAAGAATGGAATGATATTTGCGCTGACTATCAGTCTGGAGGTCGTAAATTTCTTTCCTCAAAGTATTATTACTATAATAACAGCGTAAATAGCGACTACCATCTTTATGAAAAATACGGCAGTTTGGAAAATTTCCTAAATGATACTGTCTATGCCCCAAAAGGCATGCGTATTCTAACCGATAATGCTAAAGCAATTTTTAATGATATGATGGAATATCCAAATAACTATCTAGGTTCTCCTTTTGTTATAAATGGCTGCCGTCTCAGTGCTAGTAGCTCTTCCGTATATACCGAATTATATACTGGTGGAGAGATACAAATTCGAGATCTACGCGATGATCCCCACAACCCTAATATTATTTCAGGTACCGATTATTATCTATATGTTACATTTGATGGTACATATGTTGACTCCGACGGCGATATTGGTTTCCTCTTTTCATTACTGTCTCTGGAAAAATATGAATAAACATTAAAACTCTGGAACATACAAACTCTTTTCTATGTTCCTCACTTTAAGCCCCTGCCCTTTCTTTCAAGGCAGGGGCTTTCTGTCTCATTGCTCAATTTTCTTTTTCCTTTTTTTCGGTTCTTCTTTCTCTGTCTGGATGTTCTCTTCCAATAACTCATTGATTTTTAAAGATGATAAATGCCATGTTCTAACTGCAGGTGATAACGGATGTTGTAATCTAGCATCACCATTTGCATTGCACAAACAATGCAGTTTCTTTTCCCACGGACTCAATGCTTTAAGCACTACCTTTTGCCGAATACGAAAAATTTTATTTTGATTCTTGCCTACACCAGCTGCATAAACAATAGTGTCAACACTTTCGGCTACCTGCTGGATGTACTGCAAATTCTCAACGTCTCCCTCCTCCGCTTCCTTCAACGAGAAATCATTAACTCTAGCAAACAAATTTAAAATTTCGACACTACCATAACCAAGACGTGAAGCATTGTTTAACACCAACAGAGTAGACATGTCTAATTCAACCCCAGATGCTACACTAGGTGCTAACATAATGATAGCCATTCTAGGCTTCTTTTCATCCCATGTTTTTGTTAACACATACCTCTTCTCTCCATTCTCTGAAAAAACTGCCTTCGTCTTCAATGCTGTTTCAACGATCTTCATAAGTAATAACCTCCTCATCCAAAACTTTCAACATCGCTCTTGGAGCAACCGACAATGGCATCATTACTGCCACTTGAAATTCAGTTCCAAGGATGTAAAGAATAAATAGATAATTCTTGCTTATCACTTCTGCCAGCTCACCCACTTCAACCTCATAATCAATGATCTTCTTGAGTTCTAAAACATCCGCTTCTGTTTCTGCAATGATCGTGTAACCTCCATCCTTGAAATAATCTCTCTCCTTTCCATAAGCATTGTCCAAGATTGTTACGCAAGTTTCAACTCGTTTCATAACCCGTTCCGGAATCTTTCCTAATAAATGTAATACCTCTGAACCTGTACCAATTTTGTAAAGCATCGTCTTAATCTCCTAAAATAATAGTAGTGCATGAAGCTTAATGCCTCATGCACTCCAAAATAATGATATATAAATAAATGTTCCACAGATTCAGTTCGCCAAATTTCAAATGTTCAGGGGAAAATTCTCTCGATCTGGGTTCTTCAATAAATGTTCCAATTCTTCTCTATCCACATAAATTCTACTCCCAATCTTTTTGGGATCTAAATACAGATAAACAAACTTCCTTGCCTTTTTCTTGCTAATTGGTAAATAGTTTGTCGTAATTTCAGTAATGTCCACCATGCTGTGTCTTTTTGCCATCTTTCTCATTCTCCTTAATACTTCTACTCGTAAATAATTTTGGAATTTGAATGCAATATTTTCCCAATTCCATACTGCTTAGCTTTCTACCAATTTTAATAGCATCACCTCTACTAGGAGTTGGTGATACAATGTAATACGTTTCATAAACACTTACGCTAGCTTCTGGAATAATCTCATGTACTGTTTCTTCGATTAGTTGACTATAATCTCTCAAATCAACGGTTCTTTTAGCATCAGTTGATGCAAGCGAATACTTTCGCATTCTTTTACTCCTTTCTACATCTAAATAATCTAAAAGGTAGCAACCGGCATCCTCTCGGTGCCGTTGCTACCTATTATTGGATTGTTTGTTAATTTTTGCCACCTCATTTGTGCATTTTGCACAACCACTATTTTTGTCATTTTGATGTTTTTTAGGGCTTTCGCCGACGCTAGCCTTTCCAACCCAGGTGAAATTTTAATTTTTTCAAAAAAGCATGGTTTGGCATGTCTGTCAATATACAATCTCCCTCTACAGTGCTATACTTAATCCAGAAAAGCAGTCAGGAATGACTGCTAGAAAGGAGGCGACCGTAAAACAGATAGTATTTTAATTGTATTTTAAAATATTCCCCTCTCTTCCTTTACTATCAGGAACGATAAACCCGCTACAAGATATTGTACCTAGTAGCAAAACACAAACTGGAGGTTATTATGTCAATAACTAGTTCAATCACCGTTCATAACGGTTGTTACGGCTATTGGAAAAGCCGCAAAGATGGTAGCACGTATTTTTTTTCGTATGGTAATGCGCCCTATCTCGATACTATTTACAAGGATTTGGAGTCGCAGAGGTTCCTACTTCGTCTACAGGTTGAATACCTGCATGAAACACAAACGATAATCATACCAAAGGGCAATCTCACTAATATATCGTGCATCGATACCCTTGCAAATGCTGGTTTTGATATCACCAAGAAGAGCCACCCGATCTTCCAAGAACTCATTCGCCTTCAAGAAGACGAGTATATTCTTGACAAAAATGAACCCATTCCTTATTACACTCATCTGGGCTGGATTGATGTACCCGATAAGAAAAAGAAGATCAAGACTTTATTTCGTGCAGATAAATTGGTTGGTGCAAAATCAGGAAAGTACAATGGTCGCCTTGCCGTTAAACCTTCTGGTGACTTTCATATTTGGAAAAAATTGATCGATAAGCATGTTTTGGGATATCCCAACTTGGAACTAACCGTTATCGCATCTCTTGCTTCCATTGTAAACGGTTTGCTTGGTCTGGAATCCCCAATTGTTCACTATCACTGTGGCTCCTCAACGGGAAAAACCACTGCCGCATATTTAGCCACCTCGGTATTTGGTCCACCATTTGAAGGAACACGTAAGGTTACAGATCCTGATGGTATGATCGTGGAAGAAGAAAGCTGCCTCCAGAGTTGGGGTGCCACTCCAAATGCTTTAATAGCCTCTCTTGCTGGAAATAACGGTGTAGTGACCGTTCTCAATGAACTCGGAAAATGCAACGCAAAAAATTTCGACGAACTGATTTTTTTCATCAGCGAGGGTTCTGAGAAGAAAAGACTCAGCAAAGATTTAGATACTCGCTTGTCTGAAAGATTCTCTACTGTTGTTATATCCAACGGTGAGGAATCTCTGCTCGAGCAGTGCAAGCGTCGCAAGAATGGTTTAAACGTCCGTGTGATGGAGATAAAAACTCCGTTGACTTCATCTGCCACACAATCTAAGGCTATAAAAGCCTGCTGCAGTCGACACAATGGCCATGCAGGTCCTATTTTTGCTCAATACATTCTTGAGCATGGCGGAAAAGAGTATGTGCAGAGGATTTACAATCGATGGAAAAATTTATTCAGCCAACGCTACAATTCCTCTGCATTACAACAGCGATTTGCCGAAAAATTTTATTGCCTCTTCATGGCAACAGCCGAAATCGCTCAAAGTGCGTTAGGTATAAAATTTGATCTTAATAGATTACTAACCTATTTTGATGAGTACGAAGCCTCCTCATCACATGATAGAAATATGGCTTGGCGAAGTTACCAAGAAGTAATTGATTTCTGTAAAGTGAACATTGCTCATTTCCATACCAAAAACTTCCCTGCAACTGGCGATGTTTATGGTAAAATTATAACTAGCACTCGTACACTGCCCGATGGTCGTCATATCTGCGCAGAATATTTGCTCTATCAGCCGGTACTTGCTGAATTTTTAAAACACGCAGGTTATCCTGATCCAAAAACTTGTGCGCAGTTTTGGACAGAAATCAATGTACTGAACCGTGACAAGGATCGACCCACTCGTTCACGGTATATTGGGAATAGCTCTACTTCTTCCGATGTTTACTGCTTTTGGGAATTCACTTCTGCCCCCCCTCAACGTAAACAGGTACATTCTCAACTGCTGAACAAAGCTGATGATACCGAGGATAATGATGAAGACTCAAAATAAGCTCTTACCTGAGTTTCTAACACCCTACGAAATAGCGTGCATATTAAAAATTTCATACGATAAATCATTAGATTTTCTTAAGTATTCAGGCATTACATTTGTAAAAATTGGACGTCAGTATCGCGTCCTTGCAACAGATTTTTATGACTTCATTCACAAGAACCCCATTATTGATATAGATAATACTTAACTAAGCAAACTACTAACTTAACATAGAGATAATTCTGATGTGAGACGGAGGACATACTCCTCCGTCTCCTTAACCCAAACCTAAACCTGCTAAAGAATCGCAAAACTCTTGAAGACAGGTATATATTCTAAATTAAACATTGATAAGGAGTGATTTAAATGGCAACAGGCCACATTCGCAAGAGAAATTTGCAAGATGGTAGCTACAACTACCAGATTACAGTCGAAGGCGAACGCGATCCGATAACAGGAAAGCGCGAAAGAAAGTATAAAACTGTTCATGGAACCAAAAAAGATGCCGAGCGCGAAATGCGACAAATGATCGATGAAATGGAATCGGGATTCTCCAAGAAACCATCTAACATGCGTTTAAGCGATTGGATGGATGAATGGTTGACTTTGTACCTTCCAAACATTGAAGAAACAACTCGAAATGGCTACGAAGAAAGAATAAACCGTACGCTAACCCCCTACCTAGGAAAGATTTCATTAAAGTCCTTAACTACTCAAAATATTCAGCAATGGGTCAATACCCTAAATAAAAGTTTGGCTCCTAAAACTGTAAAGAATGTCTACTTAAATCTAAATGCAGCACTGAAGAAGGCGGTTCTTCTTCGTATGATTCCCTATAACCCTTGTGATGGTGTAGTTCTTCCAAAACTCCAAAAATACCAAGCGCAGGTATACAATCAGCAAGAGATAGATGAACTTCTCAAAATAGCAAAAAAAACCGACATGTTTCTTCCTATTTTCCTAGAACTTAGTATTGGTTTAAGAAGAGGAGAATTGCTAGCTCTCACCTGGGGTGATGTGAATTTCAAAAAAAAAGAAATTAACATCAATAAAAGCAGGTTCTATTCAAAAGAAGGATTTTGCAAGACTAAGGCACCAAAAACAATTTCTGGTAACAGAAAAATCAGTGTAGGAAATTCTGTTATAAAAGAACTGAAAAAAGCCCAACTCAAACAACGAGAAAAAATGCTTGCCTTAGGTAAGGCTCTCTCTTCCAACGATCCAGTCATCTGTAAAGAAGATGGTACAGCCTACCATCCCGATGCAATGACAAAAAAATGGGAGCGATTTCTCCAAAAAAATAATTTCAAGAAAATTCGCTTTCATGATCTGCGCCACACAAATGCCACAATGATGATCGGAGCAGGCATCAATACAAAGACTGTCCAGACCAGGCTAGGACATTCCGACATAAGTACTACAATGAACATCTACGTTCACAACACAAAACAGATGGATCAGTCAGCTGCAGATCAGCTTGACAACATCCTAGCGATTTAAAGACCGCTCCGGCGGTCTTTTTTTGTAGGCGGCAAATGGACGGCAGAAATGATAAAACAATCCTAGGAATACTGATAAACACACTGTTTTGACGACCTTGACCATAAGGTTACCATACTGAAAATCAGAACTTAACATCAACTTGAAAAATTAAAATAACACAAAACAGATGGGAATCCGGGAATTTCACTATTTTCCCTTACTTCATCAAGGGAAAACGATTGGGAATTATTACTATGATTTTTCACAGATTTCCAATACCAGATCTAAATCACAATTTCGGTGTGAAACTCCTGCGTCGTCGGCTCGCCGTCGTCGTGTTTTTATCACAAACTAGCAACCTTTAAGTCAAATTTAGCTTATTGCCGTCCAAATGTCGCCCAAATAGATCAGTCTAGATCCGTCTATTTCCGTTTAAAACCCAATGAAAAAAAGACACAAAAAAACCTACAACTTACTGTTGTAGGCTAATTTACTGAGTTGCGGAGGAAGGACTTGAACCAACGACCTTCGGGTTATGAGCCCGACGAGCTACCAACTGCTCTACTCCGCGATATTGGTAACCAGAGGTTACTGAAATGGAGGAAGGTGGATTCGAACCACCGAAGGCAGTGCCAGCAGATTTACAGTCTGTCCCCTTTGGCCACTCGGGAATTCCTCCATAAGCCAACGATCGGACTCGAACCGATAACCTGCTGATTACAAGTCAGCTGCTCTGCCAATTGAGCCACGTTGGCGCATCTTTGGACTCTTCATAAGAGAAGAGAAATGGACACTATAGGGCTCGAACCTATGACATCCTGCTTGTAAGGCAGGCGCTCTCCCAGCTGAGCTAAGCGTCCATTTGTGCGGTTATCGATAACGAGTATCGTTACCTTAGCTTATTTCTAAGCTAGCGACTCCGACGGGGCTCGAACCCGTGACCTTCGGCGTGACAGGCCGACGTACTAACCAGCTGTACCACGGAGCCATATTTAGGTATCCGTACCTTCAAAACTGCATATCAAACTTAGAAATCCGATGATTCGAGTTTTATCGTTCGCGTATCCTTGATTTTTCATCTCTTCGCTTGTCTTTCTGAACAAGCCCTCGACCTATTAGTATCGGTCAGCTACGTGCATTACTGCACTTCCACCTCCGACCTATCACCTTGTAGTCTTCAAGGGGTCTTACTCCTCTCGGATGGGATATCTCTTCTTGAGG
>JAZQUJ010000005.1:0-14040 GCA_045631245.1 Bianqueaceae bacterium | reverse complement strand
GCCAATCATGCTGCAAAATGGCATTACGAATTTTGTGGGCCTGCTGGATAATATCATGGTGGGTCGTATGGGTACGGAGCAGATGTCCGGTGTGGCCATTGCCAATCAGCTGCTGTTCGTGTTTAATCTGGCTATTTTTGGTGCCATTTCCGGTGCGGGCATTTTTACTGCGCAGTATCATGGCGCTGAGGATCATGAGGGTGTTCGTGCCACCATGCGTTATAAACTGATCTTTACCTTTATCATTTTGGCGGCAGCGATTGCCTTGCTACTCATTAAGGGTGATATGCTGATTTCCTTGTATTTGAATGAGTCCGAGGGCGGTAATGTAGCGCTGACTCTGAGCGAGGGGCGCAAGTATCTGAATGTGATGCTCTTTGGTCTGCCGGCCTTCGTAATGTCCCAGTGCTATGCATCTACCCTGCGTGAAACCGGTGAGACCGTGCTGCCCATGAAGGCAGGCGTTGTGGCCGTGTTTGTCAATCTGGTTTTGAATTATATTTTGATCTTTGGTAATTTTGGTGCGCCGCGTATGGGCGTACAGGGTGCAGCACTGGCAACAGTGATCTCCCGCTATGTGGAGACCGGTATTATTATGATCGTGTCCCATAGTCATAAAGATCAGTATCGTTTCCTGGAGCGTTTGTACCGTTCCCTGCACATTCCGCTGCATTTGGTTAAGGAAATCACCATCAAGGGCATGCCTCTGATGATCAACGAGTTGTTGTGGGCTGTGGGCAGTACTACTATTATGCAGAGCTATTCACTGCGAGGCTTAAATGCGGTGGCGGCGCTGAACATCAATAGCACGATCTTCAACTTATTTAGTACGATCTACTTTGCCATGGGTTCTTGTATTGCCATTATTGTCGGTCAGCTGCTGGGTGCCGGCAAAACCGAAGAAGCAAAAGATACCGATGCCAAGCTGATCTTTTTCTCGATTTGTATGAGTTTGGGTGTTGGACTTATCACCCTTTGCGTGGCTCCGCTGATTACCGGCGTATATAACACCAGCGACACGGTAAAAGATTTGGCTACTCAGTTGATCCGCGTATCCGGTCTGTGCATGCCTCTGTACAGCTTTGTCCATTGCTGTTACTTCACCATGCGATCCGGCGGTAAGACTGTGGTCACCTTCTTATTTGACTGCGTATTCATGTGGGTCTGCTGCATTCCGGTGGCCTTTTTGCTGGCGCGTCTCACCGGCCTTCCGGTGGTACAGCTGTATTTGGCTGTGCAGCTGATGGATCTGGTCAAGGCGATCATCGGCTTCATTTTGGTAAAGAAGGGTGTTTGGGTCAATACGATTGTCGGTGATTCCAAGGAGGAAGCTCAGGTATGATTTGGGAGCAGTATTTGGAAATCGAAGCTAAAATGAAGGAGGCGCTGGCCGCAGCCGGTCGCCCGTTAGATAGTGCTCGCCTGCTGGCGGTGAGCAAGACCCATCCGCTGGAAGCAGTAGAAGAGCTGGCGGCCCACGGCGTGAAAGCCTTTGGTGAAAACAAGGTGCAGGAACTCTGTGCCAAGCAGGAAACCACCAATTATGATCTGGAATGGCACCTGATCGGTCATCTGCAGCGCAACAAGGTGCGTCAGCTGCTGAAGCACAATGTGGCCATGATCCATTCCGTGGATTCAGAGCGCCTCGCGATGGAAATTGAAAAGGAAGCGGCTAAGCTGGATAAAAATGTGGACATTCTGGTGGAAATCAACATCGGAAACGAGGAGTCAAAGTCCGGCTGCGAGCCCGGGCAGGCCGCCGAGCTTGTTCAGTTGATTGCTCAAAACTGTCCCCACCTTGCGGTGAAAGGGCTCATGTGTGTAGCCCCGGAGATGGAATCCATGGACGCGGTTAGACCCTACTTTACCCGCATGCGTCAGCTCAAGGACGAAATTGCAGCCTTGAATCTGCCTGGTGTAGACATGAAAGAACTTTCCATGGGTATGACCGGAGACTTTCCGGTGGCCATCGAAGAGGGAGCTACCATCATTCGCGTGGGTACTGCTATTTTTGGTAAAAGAGATTATTCTAAGTAAAAATCCTGAAAAGTCGTTGGCTGTTATTAGCTGACGACTTTTTTGGAATCTGGAAGAAAATGCTTGAACCCTGACATATTTTGCTGTATCATACAAACTAGATAAGAGTTTATTTTCATGAACTTTTGGTACTAGAATGGGAGGATGCAAGATGAGTGAACATATGCATGCACATAGTCACGAGGAGGAACTGCGCCACGATGATATGATTCGAGAAGCCATGCAGCAGGAAGAACTGTTGTATTTTTTAGCGGATCTGTTTAAGGTGCTTGGCGATGCCACTCGTATTCGCATTCTCTGCGTATTGTATAATGGCGAGCTGTGTGTGAATGATATTGCGGACGCACTGGGAATGACCACCAGCGCAATTTCTCATCAGCTGCGTACATTAAAACAGAGTCGTCTGGTTAAGTTTAGAAGAGAGGGTAAAACTATTTTCTATGCGTTGGATGACGATCATATTTTTTCGATCTTACGTCAGGGTATGGAACATATTCAGGAATGATGTTTTTATCAGGTGTCGTATGTTACGGATGTTAAATTAATTATAAAAAATAAAGGAATTATCGATGAAAAAGAATTTACGATTTTATATTGCTATGTTGGCAGGTAAGGCGGCCTACATCGGGCAGAAAATGATGAAGATGAATGCTTCTTACTTTCCGGGTAAGTTGGCCATTCGTTTGTGTCCGGACTTTTTAGGACGGATCGATAAACCGAAAACAGTACTGGCGGTGACCGGTACTAATGGTAAGACCACTTGCTGTAATTTGCTTTTGAATATTTTGGAGGATCAGGGCTACGATGTGATCAGCAATAAGCTAGGATCTAACATCAATGCAGGTATTGCCAGCACACTGATTGGCGGCAGTGGTTTTTTCGGTAAAGCCAAGCATGAAATGGCTTTGTTTGAGATCGATGAAAGAAGCTCTAAGAGAATCTATCCCTTTGTAAAACCTCAGTATGTGATGTGTACAAATCTGTTCCGCGATACCGTGACTCGAGAGGCGAATCCGGAGTTTGTATTTCATTTGATTTCTGAGGCTCTGCCTCAGGAGTCTAAACTGGTGCTGAATGCGGATGATCTGATCAGCAGCCGTTTGGCTCCCGCGAATGAGCGTACGTATTTTTCGATTGCTCAGCTTCCTACCGATGTGCCGGAGGGGGAGAACATTGTCAATGATATGAGACTTTGTCCGGAGTGCCATAACCCTCTGAAGTTCGAATATGTTCGTCATCATCATATTGGTCGTGCCAAATGCGAGAACTGCGGTTTTTCTTCGCCTACGGCGAAGTATGAAGCGAAGGTGGATCTGAAGGGCGGCACGATGGATTTGGACGGAACCACTTATAAGTTGATGGGCGATAGCTTATTTAATGCGTATAACTTGCTGGGCGTTGTCAGCCTCCTGAGAGAATTCGGTATGTCGGAGGAAAAGATTGCACAGTCACTTCAAAAACTGAACATTGTAGAGTCACGTTATTCGGCGGAAACCATTGGTAAGACGACATTGATTACCCATATGGCTAAGGGCAAGAATGCAGTGGCCTGTTCCTGTGTATTTGATTATGTTCGCAAGGAAGAGGGCACCAAGGAAGTGGTGTTGGTGCTGGATGACCTGTTCGATCGTCGAGGCTCTTCTGAGAATATTTGTTGGTATTACGATGCCGACTTTGAATTTTTAAATGATCCTTCTATTAAGCGGATCGTGATCGGCGGTATGCGTGCACTGGATCTGAAGCTGAGACTTTTGATTGGCGGTGTGCCGGAAGAAAAAATCGTTTGTGCTATGTCGGAAATGGAGACACCTGCACTGCTTAAGTTAGATGCAGATAAGATCTTTGTGCTGCATGAGTTGTATTTGACCAAGCCGGCTATGGAGCTGCGTGGTCAGATTAAAGAGCGACTGCAGAAGGAAGGAGGAGCAGTAAATGAAAATTGAGATTTTATATCCTTCTTGTGCTAATCTGTATGGTGAGGCCACTGCGGTGACTTATATGCGCCATTGTTTGCCGGAAGCGGAATTTGTATTGACTGAGTTAAACGACGTGCCGACTTTTGCTTCTGAGAAAGTGGATATGGTGTTCATGGGCGGCATGACTGAGGATACTCAGGAATTAGTGATTGGAAAATTACTTCCTTATAAAGAACGGATCGTTGAACTGATCGCGGAGGACGTGATCTTTTTGATGGTCAGCAATGCGCTGGAGATTTTTGGTCAGTACATCGAAAAGGAAGATGGCAGCCGAATCGCGGCGCTGGGTCTGTTTGAGACCTATGCGAAACGTAATATGGCCATGCGCTTTAACAGTCTGGTTTTGTGTGAGATGGAAGGCATGAAAGTGCTGGGCTATAAGTCACAGTTTTCTCAGTGCTACGGCAATGCAGGGAACGAGGGCTGGATGAAGGTGATTCGTGGGGCGGGATTGAATCCGCAGGCTACTGTAGAAGGACTGCGGCGCCGTAATTTTATGGCTACGTATTTGCTGGGCCCGCTGATGATCATGAATCCTGCATTTATGAAATATTTGATGCAGTTGTTGGGTGTTGCGGAGCCTGTGCTTGCTCACGAGGAAGCAATGTACGAGGCTTATAATAAACGACTAGCTGAGTTTGAGGATACCAATACAAAGTTCTAATATTGATATTTGACAATTGCTTTTGTATATTGGTTATATACGATAAGGAAAGATCGCTGCTTAGGTGGCGATCTTTTTAGATTATTGCAAATAAGGATTGACAAATGGCGAGGGAAGATATAAACTGACAGTTGAACATCTGTTCAATTGTTGGTTGGTTTTAAATATCAAGAATGAGGGATAGAATGAAAACTAAAAAATATCGTTTAGTGAATTTAGGCTGTGCACATTGCGCTGCCAAAATGGAAGAAAGAATCAATCGCCTGCCTCAGGTTCAGGAGGCGGTGATTACATATGCATTAAAACAATTAAAAGTGACTGCAGAGGATCCTGATGCTCTTTTGGAAGAAATGCAAAAGATCGTGAAAAAGATTGAATCTCAGGTTAAGATCGAACAGTGGAGTGAAAGAAAATCGAATCATGACCATGACCATTGCGACTGCGGCTGTGACCACGATCATCACGATCACGACCATGATCACTGCGATTGCGGCTGCGGCCATGATCATCACCATCATGGTGAAGGAGGATTGCAGACCATCATCGTGGGTGCTGCTTTATTTTTGGTTGGAATCATACTGCAATGGATCACCGGCACTCATGCGGGCGAAGTAATGAATGCAGCGGGTATTAGTGGTCTGGTACTATTCCTTATTTCATACATAATTTTAGGTAAAAACATTATTTGGGAGGCCATCAAAGGGATCGGCCACGGTCAGATTTTCGATGAGAACTTCCTTATGAGTATAGCTACCATTGGCGCCATTGCCATTGGAGAGTATGCCGAAGCGGTGGGTGTTATGTTGTTCTTCCAAGTGGGAGAATATTTCGAACACCGAGCCGTGGAGAAGAGCCGAAGCGCCATTATGGAAGCGGTGGATATGCGTCCTGAAATGGTGACTCGTCAACTGGGCGACCTTACTGATGAAGCCGAGACAATTCCGGCAGAAGAGGCCGAAGTAGGCGATATTGTATTGGTGCGTCCCGGCGATCGTATTCCTCTGGACGGTGTAGTCATTGAAGGCAACAGTTTGATCGATACTTCTCCTGTAACCGGTGAGCCGGTTCCGGTAAGTGTGAAAGAGGGTAGCCAGGTGATTTCCGGTTGCGTCAACACAAACGGCTTGATCAAAATGCGTGTAGAAAAGCCATTGGATGAATCCATGGTGACCCGTATTCTGGAATCAGTAGAAAATGCAGCGGCCAGTAAGCCGCAGATGGAACGTTTTATCACCCGATTTGCTAAAGTATATACTCCTATTGTCGTAGCCATTGCCTTACTCACAGCGATTGTTCCGTCCCTACTGACCGGAAACTGGAACTACTGGATCTATACGGCTCTCACCTTCCTGGTAATCAGCTGTCCCTGCGCCATGGTGCTGAGTGTGCCGCTGGCTTTCTTTGCAGGTATCGGTGCCGGATCTCGTAAAGGCATCTTGTTTAAAGGCGGCACCGCCCTGGAAGCCCTTCGCAAAGTGAAAGCCGTTGTCATGGACAAAACCGGTACTATCACAAAGGGTAACTTTGTTGTACAAAACATCGAACTGCAGGCAGGCTTCGAACTGCAGCAGGTGCTGGAGGCAGCTGCTGCTTGTGAAAGTCATTCCAATCATCCAATTGCCCAAAGTATTATACAGGCGGCAAGGGAGCAGTTGGAATCGCTTCCGGCAATGCCGGAAAAAGTGACGGAGCTGGCTGGTAAAGGCGTAGCAGCTCAGGTCGGAGGCAAGGAAGTTCTGTGCGGCAATCGTAAATTTATGGCGGAACATGCTATAGAAGTGGGTGAGGAGGTCGTCTTTGGCACCCATGTGTATGTGGCCGTTGATGGAAAATTGGCTGGTGTGATCCATATTGCGGATACCGTTAAAGAAGATGCAGAAGATGCGATCCGCAAAATGAAACAGAGTGGTGTACAAACGGTAATGTTGACCGGCGATGCGAAAGAAAGTGCGGAAGCGGTAGCGCAGAGTGTTGGTGTGGAAGTGGTAAAGGCGCAGCTTCTGCCTCAGGATAAGCTGACCGCTATGCAGCAGGTTCGGGATGAAGTCGGAGCAGTTATGTTTGTGGGCGACGGTATTAATGATGCGCCGGTATTGGCGGGTGCCGATGTGGGTGCGGCCATGGGGTCTGGTGCGGATGCAGCCATCGAAGCAGCGGATGTGGTATTCATGACTTCGAATATGGAAGCAATCCCGCAGGCTATGAGCATTGCTCGTAAGGCTATGAGCGCAGCAGTACAAAACGTGGTGTTTGCATTAGTAATCAAGGTGATTGTAATGATCCTTGGACTTGTGGGAATTGCCAATATGTGGTTAGCGGTATTTGCTGACAGTGGTGTGGCACTGCTTTGTGTACTGAACTCGATTCGAATTTTAAGAAAATAAAATGCAGCAGGTTTTGTGATATGCAAAACCTCCTGTCTTATTTTGTACATTATGTAAAAGTTGATATGGCGGAAATGTGGTTTCAGAATACGACATTTCATTTAAATTCTTGCGATTTGCTAACATAAGTGTTATAATAGATGTTGTAGAAATATGATATTTATTTAACAAGGTCTGAAATTGGTGAGCAAATAGAAAAACGATACTGGCGGAATTTTCGAAAAAGAAGATTTTAGCCAGCACTCATCATGTTCGGGATTCCGGTTAATAAGTGTCGTAGCAAGATTATCACATAATTGGAGAAAAAAGTATGAGTAAAGTAACCATCATCGGAGCCGGTTCGGTCGGCTCAACCATCGCGTACACCATGGTAGTAAATGGCATTGCTTCTGAAATCGTTATGATCGACGTAAATGAAGAAAAAGCTTTGGGTGAAGCAATGGATATCCGTCAGGGTACCCCCTTCTGTTCTCCTGTATCCATCTATGCAGGAAGCTATCGTGATGCCGTAGGTTCTGATATCGTAATCATTACCTCCGGTGTGGCTCGTAAACCCGGTCAGACTCGTATCGATCTGGCGCAGACTAATGTAGGCATTATCAAGTCCATCGCTCCTCAGATCACCAAATATGCACCCAATGCAGTTTATATTCTGGTAGCGAATCCGGTTGATATTTTGACTTATGTATTCACTAAAATCAGCGGTTTGCCTGAGAGACAGGTAATTGGTTCCGGTACTATTTTGGATACCGCTCGTCTGCGTGCTCGTTTGTCTGAGTACCTGCGCATTAGCCAGAAGAACGTACATGCATATGTAATGGGTGAGCATGGAGATACTTCTTTCATTCCTTGGTCTATGGCTTCTGTTTCCAGTATTCCGCTGGATGATTACAGAAAGAGCATTATGGGCAATGCGGACCTTGGTTTGGCTCCTGTATTTGATCATGAGGAGATCGAGCATTACATGCGTACTTCCGGTGGTAAGGTAATTCGCCGTAAAGGTGCTACTTTCTATGCAGTATCCGTATCTACCTGTCATATCGTTAAGAGCATTCTGAGCGATAGTGATACTCTGATGACAGTTTCTTCTATGTTGCATGGTGAGTTTGGTATCGATGATGTATGCCTCAGCTTGCTGTCTATTGTTGATCGTACCGGTATTAAGGCTAAGATCACTCCTAATCTGACTGCCGATGAAATCGAAAAACTGCATCATAGCGCAGACAGCTTGAAGAGCGTTATTTCTCAGCTGGATATCTAATTATACGTATATATTATTAAGGAGGAAATTCCAATGGAATACCGTATTGAGAGAGACTCCATGGGCGAGATGCAGGTTCCTGCTGATCGTTATTGGGCAGCTCAGACTCAGAGAAGTTTTCAGAACTTTAAAATCGGTGGCGAATTGATGCCCCGTGAAATTACCCAGGCATTTGGTGTGCTGAAAAAAGCAGCGGCCAGAGCAAACTTTAATCTGGGTAAGATGGACGAAGAAAAGAAAGTTGCTATCGAAAAGGCTTGCGACGAAGTGATCTCCGGTTCTTTGAACGATCATTTTCCGTTGGTTGTTTGGCAGACCGGTAGCGGTACTCAGTCCAACATGAATGCCAATGAAGTAATTGCAAATCGTGGTAATGAGATCGTGGGCAAGAAATTGCTTCATCCCAATGACCATATTAATATGTCTCAGAGCTCTAACGATACTTTCCCCACTGCAATGCACATTGCAGCAGTTACCAGTATCGAAGATAAGCTGTTCCCGGTAATGGACGAGTTCGTTGAAACTCTGAAGAGACTGGAAGCAGAAAATGATGATGTTGTAAAGAGTGGTCGTACTCATCTGCAGGACGCTACCCCCATTAAGTTCTCTCAGGAAATCAGCGGTTGGCGCAACATGATCGAAAAGACCAAAGACATGTTGGAAAAATCCCTGCCCGGTTTGAAAGAACTGGCTCTGGGTGGTACTGCGGTTGGTACCGGCTTGAATACTCCTAAAGGATTTGCTGAAGAAGTTGCTAAGGAAGTTAGCATTTTGACCGGCAAAGAGTATGTGACTGCTGAAAACAAATTCCATGCTCTGACTTCTAAGGATGACCTGGTATTTGCTCATGGTGCTTTGAAGGCTCTGGCTGCTAACCTGATGAAGATCGCTAACGACGTTCGCTGGTTGGCCAGCGGTCCTCGCTGCGGTCTAGGTGAGATCTTCATTCCTGAAAACGAGCCCGGTAGCTCCATTATGCCCGGTAAGGTTAACCCCACTCAGTGCGAATCCATGACCATGGTTGCTGTTCAGGTTATTGCCAATGATGTAGCTGTTGGTATGGCTGCTTCTCAGGGTAACTTTGAGCTGAACGTATTCATGCCCGTTCTGATCTACAACTTCCTGCAGTCTGCTCGCTTGCTGGCTGATGGCTTGAAATCCTTCCATGACAACTGTGTAGTTGGTATTACCGCTAACCGCGAGAAGATGAGACACAACCTGCACAACTCTTTGATGCTGGTTACCGCTCTGAATCCTTACATCGGTTATGACAATGCTGCTAAGACTGCAAAGCTGGCATATAAGGAAAATATTTCTCTGAAAGAAGCTTGCATTAAATTGGGCTTCCTGACCGAAGAGAAATTTGACGAAGTATTCCATCCCGAGGAAATGGTATGAGTTCAAGGCGGAAGGCCTTGAACTCAAGAAGAAAAACTTCGGTTTTCTTCCAAATGGGTTGAAGACACTTACGCAGCGAACTTAGGAAGAGGGTTGACTGGCTTCTTCCAAGATAATATTTGTTCGGATGAATAGATGTAACGAATGTTCAGTAACATGAACGTGTGTAACTCGCGCCGGGCGGCGGTAAACCGCTGCCTGGTTGCATAACAAACTGATACTAGAGATTGGATGTGCGAGATGATTTTTAGTTATTATCCGGGTTGTACCCTGAGAACCAAGGGAAAAGATCTTGACATGTATGCCAGAAAAGCTGCCGAGGCTCTGGGCGTTACAATGGAAGAGATTCCTGATTGGCAGTGCTGTGGTGCTGTATATCCCATGGCTAGCGATGAAATCGCAACCAAACTTTCTGCTGTAAGAGCGTTGGAAAGTGCCAAAGAAAGCGGTCAGGAACTGCTGACCCTTTGCTCTGCTTGTCATCATGTGATCAAGCGCGTGAATAATGACATGAAAGAGAATGCTGATATCCAGAAGAAGGTAAATAACTACCTGCAGCTGGATGAGCCCTACACCGGTGAGACCAATGTAATTCATTACCTTGAGATGCTGCGTGATAAGGTTGGTTTTGATGTAATTAAAGAAAAAGTTGTAAATCCGCTGAAAGGCCGCAAAATCGCTGCTTATTATGGCTGCTTGTTACTGCGTCCCAGCAATGTTATGCAGTTTGATAATCCTGAGAATCCTACTATTATTGAGGATTTCATTCGCAGCATCGGAGCTACTCCGGTGGAGACTCCCTATCGCAATGAGTGCTGCGGCGGTTATGTAAGCGTAGAAAATAAGAAACTGGCACAGAAAAAAGTAGATGCTATCATTTCTTCCGCTATGGATAAAGGCGCAGAGATGATCATTACTGCATGTCCGCTGTGCATGTACAATCTTGACGCCAATGCCACCGAGCATAAACTGCCCATCGTTTACTTTACTGAACTGTTGGCAGAAGCTCTGGGTGTTAAATAAGGAGGGTTTATATGCAGAATTTAACTCAGGAACAAATCCTCAGAATGAGCGGTGTTGAAACCAGAAAGTGCATGAAATGCGGTAAATGCTCCGGCACCTGCCCGGCTTATGATGAGATGGAATATCATCCTCATCAATTCGTAGCCATGGTGGAGAATGGTGATATCGATGCACTCATGCAGTCTGACTCCATTTGGAACTGCCTCTCCTGCTTTGCATGTGTAGAGCGCTGCCCCAGAAATGTTGAGCCGGCTACTTTGATCGAAGCAGTTCGTGTTGCTGTACTGCGCCGTCAGGATGGTAACCACATGAAAGCGGAAGATGTACCCGCTATGCTGGATGAAAAGATCCCGCAGCAGGCGCTGGTAAGTGCATTCCGTAAGTATAGTAAATAACTGAGAAGGGTGGAAGTCATAAGTGCAGAAGATAGGCGTATTTATTTGTCATTGTGGAACTAATATCGCCGCAACTGTAGACGTAGAGGCTGTTACTGAAGCAATCAAGAATGAGCCCGGTGTCGTATATGCGGTTAACTATCAGTATATGTGTTCCGAAAATGGTCAGGCGCTGATTAAAAAGGCAGTAGAAGACTACGGTCTGACCGGTATTGTTGTGTGCTCCTGTTCTCCCAGAATGCACGAAGCAACATTTAGAAAAGCAGCAGAAGCTGCCGGCATCAACCCCTACATGGTTGAGATCGCCAACATCCGTGAGCATGTTTCATGGATCCATAAAGATATCGTAGCAGCTACCGAAAAAGCTATTATTCTGGCTAAGGCTGCTGTTGCAAAAGTACATTTGAATGCTCCCCTGATCGCTGGTCAGAGCAATGTTACCAAGAGAGCACTGGTAATCGGTGGTGGTATCGCCGGTATCCAGACCGCATTGGATATTGCTGAAGCAGGTTACGAAGTAGACATCGTTGAAAAAACTCCCACCATCGGTGGTAAGATGGCTCAGCTCGATAAAACCTTCCCCACCTTGGACTGCGCAGCTTGTATTCTGACTCCCAAGATGGTAGATGCCAAGACCAATGAGCTGGTTAACCTGTATACCTACAGCGAAGTGGAATCCGTTAAAGGTTTCGTAGGTAATTTCAATGTTAAGATTCGTAAAAAAGCCAGCTACGTAAATAATAATCTGTGTACCGGTTGTGGTGCATGTACCGTTAAGTGTCCTTCCCGTAAGGCAAAGAGTGAGTTCAATATGGGTCTGACCAATCGTGGTGCTATTTACATTCCCTTTGCTCAGGCAATTCCGAATGTAGCTACTATTGATCCCGAGTATTGTATCCACTTCAAGACCGGTAAGTGCGGTCTGTGTGAGAAGACCTGTGCCGCTAAGGCAATCGACTTTAACCAGCAGGATACCATTATCGAGCAGCAGTATGGTGCGATCGTAATGGCTACCGGTTTCAACTTGATCAAACTGGATAACTACGATGAATTCGGTTATTCCAAGTATGCTGACGTTGTAACCTCTCTGGAGTTCGAGCGTTTGATGAATGCTGCAGGTCCCACTCAGGGTACTTTGTTGCGTCCTTCCAATCATGAGCATCCTCATACTCTGGTATTCGTACAGTGTGTTGGTTCTCGTGATACCTCCGGCTGCGGTAAACCCTATTGCTCTAAGATTTGCTGTATGTACACTGCAAAACATGCTATGCTGGTACGTGATAAATATCCGGATACCGAAGTTTATGTATTCTATATTGACGTACGTACTCCCGGTAAGAACTTTGATGAGTTCTATCGCCGTGCAGTAGAGCAGTATGGTGTTCATTACATTAAAGGTATGGTTGGTAAGGTTACCGATAAAGATGGTAAGCTGATCGTTCAGGGTTCTGACCTGCTGAATAACAAGCAGCTGAAGATCGAAGCTGATCTGGTTGTACTGGCAGCTGCTACTGAGCCCGATCCTACTGCAAGAAGCATTGCCTCCATGCTGACCGCCAGCATCGATACCAATGACTTCATGAATGAGGCTCATGCTAAGCTGAAACCCGTTGAAAGCCCCACCGCAGGTATCTTCTTGTCTGGTATGGCTCAGGGTCCCAAGGATATTCCCGAGACTGTAACCCAGGCCAGCGCATGTGCTGCTAAGGTTGTAGGTTTGCTGTCTAAAGATCATTTGGTAAATAACCCCTGCACTGCTCAGTCTGATGAACTGAAGTGTAATGGTTGTTCCAATTGTGAAAAAGTTTGTCCTTACGGTGCAATCACTTATATTGAAAAAGAAGTTAACGACCATGGTGTTCGTGAAGTTCGTCGTATTGCTCAGGTTAACGGAGCAGTATGTCAGGGCTGCGGTGCTTGTACCGTTACCTGTCCTTCCGGCGCAATGGATCTGAAGGGCTTCACCACCAATCAGATTATGGCGGAGGTAGATGCAATATGTCGTTAAACGAAAACAAAAAAGAATATAAGCCTTTGATCGTTGCATTCTGCTGCAACTGGTGCAGTTATGCAGGTGCCGATCTGGCAGGTTCCAGCCGTCTGGCATATCCTGCCGATGTAAAGATCATTCGCGTTCCCTGTTCCTGTCGTGTAAATCCGCTGTTCATCCTGCGTGCATTCCAGCGTGGTGCTGATGGTGTTATCATTGCCGGTTGTCATCCGGGAGATTGCCATTATACTTCCGGTAACTACTTTGCAAGACGTCGTATGACCCTGCTGTTCAGTATGTTGGATTATCTGGGTATTGAAAGAGAGCGTACCAGAGTAGAGTGGATCTCTGCAGCAGAAGGTGTTAAGTTTGCTACCACCATGAATGAGTTTGCAAAGACCATTCATGACTTGGGTGAGAACAAGAAATTAACGGATCTGAGGTGCAAGAATGACTGAATTAATTAAAAATAAAGTCAGAGAGCTGTTGGAAAACCAGACAGTAAGCCGGGTCCTGGGATGGAAGACCGGTGAGTTCTTCTATGATGAGACTCCCGCTGTGTTCAATTCTGTAGAGGAATTGGATGAACTGGTATATGATGGTTTTTCTGCTCCTAACTTGAGCAAATATCTGATCAAAGAATCCAAAAAGGAAGGCAAAATTGCCGTCCTGTTGAAACCCTGCGATTCCTACAGCTTTAATCAGCTGCAGAAAGAGCATAGATTCAATCGTGACAATGTATACGCAGTAGGTATTCCCTGCCGTGGTAAATTGGATATCGAGAAGATCAAAGCTCTGGGAATTAAAGGTATTCAGAGTATTAAAGAAGAAGGCAACCAGCTGGTAATTGAAACTCTGTACGGTACCAAAACCGTAGAGCGTGAAGAAGTACTGCTGGATCGCTGCTATTGC
>JAZQUJ010000004.1:0-4018 GCA_045631245.1 Bianqueaceae bacterium | reverse complement strand
GTTGCTCAGTCCCCAGGGTTCTTTAGCAAGGGGGGTCGACTTAGTGATGATCGACATGAACTGTCCGGCACTTACGCCAGCGCCGCAGGCGCCCCAAAAGCCACAGGCTCCGCCGGGCACCGCTCTGCCGCGGCTGGACATCTCCTGAAGAGCACTCGCCAGATCGATTTCGCCTCCGGCGTTATAATATGCAGTCAAAAGGGCTGCGCCCACCATCACATGATGCTCAGGACCATGCATGTGGCAGAAGGGCAAAGCCATCATCTTTTCCACAATTTTCACAGGATCTTTCGACTTTTCCGCCAGGCACAGTCCAAAAATCTGATCCATACCCGCCATGTGACAGTCGCTGCACACGTAGTGTCCCTGCTCGCATCGGGTTTTACTCATTTCTTTTTTATGACAGATCGCGCACTCCATCAGTTCATCCTGCTGCAGATACACCAGCGGAGCCTTGCAGATCAAACATTCTTCTTTCATGGTAACCTCCTACATATTAGAAAATCACATATATCATAACAAAAACGCCGGGCCACCGCAACCTCGAAAAAATCTCACAATTTCGTTGGCTTCTCATTCAATCCGATGTATAATGAGCATAATCTAATTCACGAAAAGAGGTACTACCATGAATCTTGATCAAATGAAACAAAAATATGCCTATACTCTGGCCAAAGTGGGCCTGAACGTGCAGCCCGGCCAGCCGGTATTGGTGGAGGCCGTCATCGAGGGCGCCTACTTCACCCCCATCTTTGCCGAGGAATGCTACAAACTGGGCGCTTCCAACGTGATCGTCCACTATTTGGACGAGCCCAACATGAAGATCGCCGCCAAATACCGCAGCGACGCCGATGTGCGCAAGGTTGAGGACTGGGAGGAACTGCAGAACCAGAAATATCTGGATCAAGGCGCCTGCTATGTGCGTTTGGAGGGTGTGAATCCGTTGCTCATGGCCGACGTGCCCGAATCTCAGGCCAATGCCATTTTCGCTCACACCGATGCTGTTCGCAACATCATGCGCAAAGCCAGCCGCGAAAAACAGTGCCAGTGGCTCATCGCCATGATCCCCACCCAGGAATGGGCCGAGTTCATCCTACCCGATGTGCCCAAGGCCGATGCTCTGGAAGAACTTTGGAAGCTGCTTCTTAAGCTTTGCTACATCGATGAAACCAACGACGTGGAGGCCACCTGGGCCGCCAAAGATGTTCGTACCGCGGAGCGCGGCAACAAGATCGATTCCTACAATTTTAGAACCCTTCACTACACCGCCGGCAACGGTACTGATTTGACGGTGACCCTCACTCCCTATTCCAAGTTTGGTCATCAGCGGCCGAAGGATGCTCCTGTGTCCACTCGTCCTCGCTTCCATGCCAACATTCCCACCGAGGAAATCTGCACTTCTCCTGAAAAGTTTGGCACCGATGGTGTTGTATATGCTTCCCGTCCCCTTGTACTGGGCGGCAAGAGCATTGAAAACTTCGGTTTCCGCTTTGAAAAGGGTAAAGTGGTAGAAGTCATTGCCGAAGAAGGCAAGGAAATGCTGGAAGCTTTGGTAGCCATGGATGAAAACTCCGGCTATTTGGGTGAGGTAGCTCTGGTGGATTACCACTCCCCCATCTCCATGTCCGGTATTGTATATTACACTACTCTGATCGATGAAAATGCTTCCTGCCATCTGGCTCTGGGCCGCGCCCTTGGCCGTCCGCTGCCGGAAGACTGTCCCTGGACCCTCAACGATGCCGTGATCCACATCGACTTCATGATCGGTACTCCCGATATGCACATTGTGGGCACCACTGAGGCTGGCGAAGAGGTAGTGGTATTCGATAACGGAGACTTCGTTTTATAAAAAATAAAGCTGAAAGAACACTTCAGCGGCAGAAGTTTTGGTCTTTTACTTCGCAGTTTCTAAGCGGCAGATGCACAAACTCGCCTGCCATGCAGGCTCACACAAGTGCCTCTGCCGGAAACTTCGCTCGTAAAAGATCAAAACTTTTCTGATCGCCTCATTAGTTCTTTCAGCTTTCTATTTTTAATACAAATCCTCTTTAACTTTTTTTACTCACAACCACTTAGCACACTATATATTCATATTTTCCTTCGTCCACAGACAAAGAAAAAGAATGCTTTTACTAATTAGTTGCTGATCGGTAAGTGATTTTATTTTTTCAAACTAGTCTTGTCTTAAATCCGCTTGTCCGAGCCTGCGCAGCAGGCGAGTTTGCGGATTTAAGACATAAAAAGCCGTGCAGAAAAAATAAAATCACACCGCAGCAGCGTTTAGTAAAAGCATTCTTTATTTTCCTAAACAGAATCGACTGAAGATCTCCCCGATCACGTCATCCTGGGTGCTCCGTCCGGAGACCTCACCCAAAAAGTCACAGGCCTGACGAATATCGATAATCAAAAGATCCTGTTCAAAGCCATAGCCATCGATCACCCGGGCTAAAGCCTCATCCGCCCGCATGAGTGCCTGTTTCTGACGCATGTTGGCTACCATGGGTCGATCACTTACCAGAATATCACCGCCAAAGAACAGGCCTTTGATCTTCTCTGTTAAAGCCTCCATGCCCAGCTGCTCCTTCGCCGAAATTTCAAGAAAACGTTCCGGATCCACACCAGGTAGGGCTGCCAGCACCGCCTCTCTGCTCTGCCAACCTGCATCGGTCTTATTCAGCACTACCAGATACTGACGATCCTTCACACGCTCAAAAAGTTCCAGTTCCTCCGGCTCAATATCGCGGGTGGCATCCAGCACAAACAAGGCTAAATCGCTCTCCTCAATGGAAGCAAAGGCGCGCTCCACACCGATCTTTTCCACAATATCCTCTGTCTCACGAATACCAGCCGTGTCCATAATACGGATCGGAATACCGCCGAGATCCAGCGTTTCCTCCAACACATCACGGGTGGTACCGGGAATCGAAGTAACGATTGCTCTCTGCTCCTTCAGCAGCATATTGAGCAAACTACTCTTTCCTACGTTGGGCTTACCCACAATGGCAACCTTCACACCCTGACGCAGCATTCGACCACTTTCAGCTGTAGAAAGCAAATGCTGCACCTCCGACCGCACCGCAATACAATTCTCATTGACTTCTTCATCAGAAATCTCCGGCACATCATACTCCGGATAATCAATATTGACTTCCATGGATACAATGGTATCGATCAGCTTCGACCGCAGTTCATCGATCTTATTTGCCAAATTACCGCCCAGCTGATTCACTGCAGCCTTCAGTGAATAGGAAGTCTGGGCACTGATCATGTCCATTACAGCCTCCGCCTTTGTCAGATCCATGCGACCATTCAAAAAGGCGCGCTTGGAAAATTCACCGGGCTCCGCCATTTGAGCCCCAGCGGCGATGAGTGCTTGAATAATACGATTACAAATATACATACCGCCGTGGCAGTTGATCTCCACGGTGTCCTCACCGGTAAAAGTGCGGGGCGCCCGCATCACCAGTGCCAGTACCTCATCAATTTTTTCGCCAGATTTCTCTTCGTTCTCTTCATTCTTCGAAGGCTCTACGATCCAGCCGTACAGTGCTTTATGAGACTCTGCCTTGCTAAGCTTTTTACCAAAAGCCGAAACAAATACTTTATCCGCAATTTCAAAAGCCTGCGGCCCCGTCATACGAATCACTGCCACACCACCGGTACCCACCGGCGTAGACAGTGCTACAATCGTTCCCTCATCAAATTGGATCATGGTAACCTCCACTTCAAGCCCGATGCCCGCCAACAAGGCATCACCTTTATCATTTTTCCGGCCTCGCCGGAAATTAAATACATTACTGTCTATTATACCCCATCCACTTCCGTAGGGTCAATTCCTAATGACATTATTCTATGAAATTAAATAAAAAGAGCTGTTGCTATGTAGATCACTACAAAACAACAGCTCTATGTTTATCAATTAGTGCTGATTGCGTCTTCTCTTGGGAGAGATGATTACCTTACGGTAGGGCTCTTCTCCATCGCTGTGGGTTTCAACAGCACGGTCAGCCTGCAGTAC
>JAZQUJ010000003.1:0-37561 GCA_045631245.1 Bianqueaceae bacterium | reverse complement strand
GGCCGAATTGCGAAAGCAATTCGTACAGTTGTGAAAGCTGCTGCAATTAAGCAGGATGCTAAAGTTTCTGTTGAAATTGTGCAGTAATCTGCCAGATGAATGCAGTGGGAGCCAGCTATAGGCTGGCTCTTTTGTTTTTTTATGCGCGAACTGCGTAAAATCAAGATTGAGTAAAATGTGTCTGAAGGCACAGATTGGAAGGTACCGATGAGTTCATTATTTCGAGTTGGCGTAGTGACTACAGCTCATGGAATCAAGGGAGCTGTGAAGGTGTATCCCACTACCGATGATCCAAGACGTTTTCTGGACCTGGAAAAGGTAAGCTTCAGCCGTACCGGTGAAGAAAAGGATATTTGCTGCCAATATACTATTGAAAATGTACAGTTCATTAAGAATCTGGTGATCCTTTCTTTGAAGGAAGTAAAAGATCGTAATCTGGCAGAAGCCATGAAGGGTGGCTCTTTCTGGATCAGTGATGAGGAAGCTCTGCCTTTGGAAGAAGATGAATTCTACATTCGTGATTTTATGGAAGCGACCGTAAAAGATGAAGAAGGAAATCTCATCGGCCAGGTAGAAGATATTATGGAAACCGGCAGCAATCAGGTGCTGGTGGTGAAAGAAACGAATGGTAAAGAGTTGCTGATTCCTGTGATCTACGACTGTATTGTAGCTATGGACAGTGAAAAGGCAGAAATTACCGTTCACTTGATGAAAGGGCTTCGGGAATGAAATTTGTAGTGCTGACTCTGTTTCCGGATATGATCCAGCAAGCTATTAGCCACAGCGTGCTGGGAAAAGCCGTGGAAAAGGGAATTATTTCCGTGGAAGCCGTGGACATTCGAGACTATGCAAATAATAAGCATAACACCGTGGATGATTACCCCTTTGGAGGCGGTGCGGGCATGGTGATGCAGGCCCCTCCGGTATTCGACTGCTATCAGGATGTGACCAGTCGTCTGGTTTCACCGGCTGCGCCGGTGGTATTTATGACACCAGCCGGACGCACGCTGAGCCAGCCTATTGTACGTGAATTGGCTGAGCATGAGGAAATCATTTTGTTGTGTGGTCATTACGAAGGTATTGATCAGCGTGTGTTGGATGAAATTGTAACCGATGAGATATCGATTGGCGATTATGTGCTGACCGGCGGTGAGTTGGCGGCTCTGGTGGTGATGGACTCGGTATCTCGTATGGTGGAAGGTGTTTTGGGAAATCAGGAATCTGCACAGGAAGAGTCCTTTTCGGGCATGTGGTTGGAGTATCCACAGTATACCAGACCCAGAGAGTTCCATGGAAAGGAAGTACCGGAAGTGCTGCTTTCGGGTCATCATGCGAACATTGAAAAATGGCGATTGCAGAAGGCTATGGAAACCACGTTGAAAAAACGCCCGGATATGATCAAAACTAGCGAAATGTCCAAAAAAGAAGCGAAAATTTATCGTGAAGTTTTAAAAAATAATAGTTTACAAACGGAAGAAACTGTGATATAATCTATATTCGTGATGTTGCGTATGCAAGTGCATATTGGCAATATAATTATCGGATGCTCCGCTGGTATGAAGGCCCTGTAGGTGGCAGGTGTTATATATTATAGAGCTTCTTAGAAGAGAGGAGGTTGACTCATGAATTCTGAAATTATTCGTCAGATCGAGAATGAGCAGCTGAAAGAGAACATTCCCCAGTTTGGTATTGGTGATACCGTTCGTGTATATGCTCGTATCAAAGAGGGAAACAGAGAGCGCGTTCAGTCCTTCGAAGGTACCGTTGTAAGACGTCAGAATGGCGGCATCCGCGAGAACTTCACCGTTCGTCGTGTTGCTTATGGCGTTGGTACTGAAAAGACTTGGCCCGTACATTCTCCTATTATCGAGAAAATCGAAGTAGTAAGAAAGGGTAAAGTTCGCAGAGCGAAACTGAATTACCTGCGTGACAGAGTTGGCAAATCTGCTAAGGTTAAAGAGAGAATCTAATAGCCGGCATATGCTGATCGTTATGAACAACAAAGATGAGAAAAGGGGACCTAGAGTCCCTTTTTCTGCATCTGGAAATGTAAAAGTCAATTGCATAAACGCTATCTAGTGTAGCTTTGTTTATGCCGCGAGGAATTCTAATGGAGAAAAAAGACAATAAGAATCAAGAGAAAAATCTATCGCAGTTGATGGAATTTGATTTTGATGAAATTTTGATAGATGATATTCCTACGGAACGAAAAGCGGAAAAACGGAATGAGGAGAGTCATATTGAGGAGCCCCTCAAAAATCCGATCCGCGCTGAAGAAGAGAAGCTGAAGCAGGTTCGACGGGAGAAAAGAAGACGTCGCAGAAGAGGATTCAAAATTGGTTTTGATATTGTGACCTGGATCAAAGACTTAGCGATCGCAGCCGCAGTATTTTGGTTTTTAACTACTTTTGTTGCTTCCTCGATTACAATGTCTGATGCTTCTATGGATCCAACCCTGGTCAAGGATGAACGGTATGTGATTTCGAAAATTGTATATCGATTTACCGAGCCGGATCGTGGCGATGTGGTTGCTTTTGAATATGCCGATGAACAGGGAGAAACAAAGGAAGCAATCAGTCGTGTGATCGGTTTACCCGGCGATACGATTGAAATTGATGCAAATAATAATATTACGGTGAACGAAATTCCACTTCGGACAGATTATTGTAACGGTAAGGCAAAGTTTGTGGCTGGTGAGCTTACGTACCCTTATACTTTGCCGGATGGCTTTTATTTTCTTTTGAGTGATTCTCCTACATCCACTACCGATAGTCGGTATTTGCATATAGGAGCGGTATCGGAAGAGGAAATATTTGGCAGAGTTATTTGCTGTTACTGGCCCAAGGAAGCTTGGCGTCCGATTGGTTAAAATAAACAGTCAGGCCTGGCTGACAGGCGGATGTCTCGATGGCGAAATAAATTAGGCTGCCGCAGGTCATGCAAGCAGCCTTTTTGAACTTATAGGAAATTGTGTAAAGCAAGGTTTATTAGAGGAACGGAATGTTCTTCTATAGTACAGGAGATAGTTATTATGGATGATAATGTAAGAAAAAATAATATCAACTGGTATCCGGGTCATATGGCAAAAACCAAGCGTATGATGGAAGAAAATATCAAGCTGGTAGATGTGGTCGTGGAAGTGGTGGATGCGCGCATCCCCTTTAGTAGTAAAAATCCATATTTGAAGCGGCTGTGGCAGCGTCGTCCTCGTGTCGTTGTTTTGAATAAGACTGACCTGGCTGATGAAGCAGTAACCAAGCGCTGGAAAGAATGGTATCAGAAGCAGGGGTATGGTGTAACTTCCATCGATGCTCTTCACGGAAAAGGCATGAAGGAAGTAGCTGCTCTGGCGGTGGAAATGTGTAAAGAAAAAAGAGCCCGCGATGCGGCAAAAGGATACCAGAATCGTCCTATTCGTATGATGATCACAGGAATTCCTAATGTGGGTAAGTCGACCCTGATCAACCAGGTGGCCGGCCGTTCAGGCGCGGCCAAAACCGGAAATAAACCAGGTGTGACAAAAGGAAAGCAGTGGATCAAAGTTCGAGGTGATCTGGAACTTCTGGATACCCCCGGTATTTTGTGGCCTAAGTTTGAAGACTTGGATATTGCTTATAAGATTGCATTTATCGGCTCGATCAAGGATGAAGTTTTGGATACCTATACATTGGCTGCGAAACTATTGGATTGTCTGGCAAAACGATATCCTAAAAAACTTGTGGAACGTTTCAAGTTGAGTGAAGAACAATTGGGATTGTCGGGTGAACATTTGCTGGAAGAAATCGGAAAGAAGCGTGGACACCTGAGAGCCGGTGGTATTGTGGATGTAGAACGAACTGCTATTTTGGTAGTGGATGAATTCCGAAGTGCAAAAATCGGACGTTTGAGTCTGGAAGCACCGGAAGAAATGATAGTAGAAAAGAAAGAAAAAGAGGAAAAGAATGCCGAGACAGAAGGTTGATCTACAGGAAAAATATAGATCTATGTCGGAATATGAAAATGAAGCCCGTTCGCAGGGAATCGTGTTGGTGGCCGGGATGGATGAAGCAGGTCGTGGCCCATTGGCAGGTCCTGTAGTGGCGGCCGCGGTTATTTTGGATCCGGAAAATCCAGTGTATGGTGTGGATGATTCAAAGAAACTGAGTCCTAAAAAGCGGGCTGCCCTTAAGGATGAAATTGAGGAAAAAGCCATATCTGTGGGTGTGGGCATTGTGGATGTGGAAACGATTGATTCCATCAATATATTAGAAGCGACAAAATTGGCTATGAAAAAGGCGGTGGAAGCGCTGGATCCTCAACCTCAGCTGTTGCTGATTGATGCGGTTCAGCTGAAGGATATTTCAGTGCAACAGCGTTCGATCATTAAGGGCGATGCTCTTTCGGTATCGATTGCTGCTGCCAGTATTATTGCTAAGGAAACTCGAGATGAAATGTTAAAGGCCTATGATGAACTGTATCCTGAATACGGATTTGCTTCTCATAAGGGGTATGGAACTAAACAGCATATGGATGCGATTCGGAATTTGGGTCCCCTTCCGATCCACCGAAAGACATTTATTAGGAATATTATAGGTTAAAAATGAAAAACTCTCACCGAATCGGATTGGAAATGGAGGAGCTGGCGGCTCGATATTTAGAATATAAAGGATATACTATATTGGAACGTCGGTATAAAAGTCGACTGGGAGAGATTGATTTGATCGCCGAGTGGCGGGACCTTCTAATTTTTGTTGAAGTTAAATATAGAAAAAGTCTGGAAGGCGGCAGACCGGCCTTGATGGTCAGCCCGCTGAAACAGCAAAAGATCCGTAAAACAGCGATGATGTATTGGCAACAGTACTGTCACAGGATGAGTGGAACGGATGTTTCCTGTCGATTTGACGTAATCGAACTTTGGCAGGAAAATGGAAAGTACAGGGTGCATCACTATCAGAATGCATTCGAAGGAGAACAGAATGGAATTTAAAAGTGAAACGCTGAAAATTCAAAGAAGTGGAGCTGTGTATTATACAACCTTTCCTTCTTTTGATAAAACCGGTCTGGTGCGACACTTATACTCGACCCGCAGAGGAGGCGTAAGCAACGGGTATTTTGGCCCGATGAATTTAGGCTTTACCCGTGGTGATGATCAGCAGGCGGTAATCGAAAATTATAGAAGAATCTGTTTTGTATCGGAAATCTATCCCGGAGATCTGGTTTTCTCTGATCAGGTCCACGGCGACCGTATTTTATATGTGGATCAACAAGATCGAGGAAAGGGTATTTATTCGCCAAAGGAAATGCAGGGAGTCGATGGATTGATCACCGATAAACCTCAGGTTTGTTTGGTTACATTGTATGCTGACTGTGTTCCTCTGTTCTTTTTGGATCCGGTTAAAAAGGTGATTGGTCTAGCTCATGCCGGATGGCGTGGTACAGTGCTTGAAATAGGACGCAAGATGGTGGAGAGATTCATGGAGGATTTCGAATCACATCCTAATGATATTCTTGCGGGAATCGGACCTTCCATAGGGCCTTGCTGCTTTGAGGTGGGTACGGATGTGGAAGAGGAATTTAGTCAGGCTTTTCCCGCTTGGCGGGAGGAAATAATTCGACAGGCGGAAAATCCTGAAAAGAGTTACATCGATTTGTGGAAGACGAATCAATTGATCTTACAAAAGGCGGGAATTCCTAGGGAGAATATTACAGTGACAGATCTTTGTACCAAATGTCATGAGGAATATTTTCATTCTCATAGACGTATGGGAAATCAGCGGGGAACTCAGGCGGCTTTTTTAGAATTAATTGGGTGAACGGAGGATAACATGCAGCAGAAGATAAAGGGTGTTGTGCCCGGTGGGATCGGTGAGGAGCTTGGGCTGGAAGAAGGCGATATTCTGCTTTCCATTGATGAACAGCCCATTGAAGATGTGCTGGATTATTATTTTCTTGTGAATGGTGAATATATTACTTTGCAGATTTTGACGAAAGATGGAGAAATGGCAGAGTGTGAAGTGGAAAAAGAAGAGGATGAGGATCTGGGGTTGATTTTTGAGGATCAATTTATGGGATCCTATCATCATTGTCATAATAAATGTATTTTCTGCTTTATCGACCAGCTTCCAAAGGGAATGCGTCAGAGTTTGTATTTTAAGGATGATGATTCCAGACTTTCTTTTTTGAATGGTAATTATATTACCATGACAAATATGAAGGAAGAGGATTTTGAGAAAATTATTCGGTATCAAATGTCTCCCATTAATGTTTCGGTACATGCTACTGATCCGGAACTGAGAGTGAAGATGCTGAAAAATCCTAGAGCTGCAGAGGTAATGGATCGATTGAAGCGTTTAGTTGAGGCAGAAATTACATTGAATGGTCAGATCGTTCTTTGTAAGGGCGTGAATGATGGAGCGGCATTGGATCAGACAATCTGCGATTTGTGGACTCTGCATCCGCAGATGCAAAGTGTAAGCATTGTTCCGGTAGGACTCAGCTGTCACAGAGAGGGTCTATATCCATTGGAACCGTTTACGGCACAGGAGTGTGCTGCTGTGATCGATCAGGTGGAGGCGTATCAAAGGCGATTCTATGAAGAAAGTGGAATGCATTTCATTCATCTTTCTGATGAATTTTACATTAAAGCGGGACGTGAGCTGCCGGAGGAAGAACGTTACGATGGTTATTTGCAGATTGAAAACGGTGTGGGTATGATGAGGTTGTTTATCAATGAAGCAGAGGAGGCCATTAGCCGTTTGGATCCTGCGGTCCAGTATCAAGGGCATGTAAGTTTGGTGACGGCTCCCACAGCATGCGGTTTTGTGCGCAGAATTTGTAGTCAGCTGATGAAGCTGTATCCAAAGCTGCAGATTGATGTGCATGAGATCATTAACCATTTCTTTGGAGAGAATATAACGGTTACCGGTCTGCTGACCGGTAAGGATATCTGTGAACAACTTAAAGATCGAGAGCTGGGAGACAGATTGTATCTGCCGGAAAATTTGCTGAAGGCAGATGAAGATATTTTGTTAGATGATATGACACTGAAGGAACTGGAAAATACTTTACAGATTCCGATATCTATAGTAAAATCGTCTGGGGAAGATTTTGTTCATTCTGTTTTAGAGCAAACTGCCCCTGTAAGTGATGAAGGACTCCAGACACACGCCAGATGGCGTCAGCTTCCTGCAAAAGGAGCTGCAGGACGAGCCATTGATGAAATCGTCTGAAGAAAGGAATAAGAGAATGAAACCGATAGTAGCAATTGTAGGCCGTCCCAATGTGGGAAAATCTACATTATTTAATCGTTTGGCCGGTGAAAAGCTGTCGATTGTAAAGGATACGCCCGGTGTAACCCGTGATCGTATTTATGCAGAAGCTGAATGGCTTGAGCACGGCTTTATGATGGTGGATACAGGTGGTATTGAACCCAAGACCGATGACCTGTTGTTAAAGTATATGAGAGAACAGGCCCAGCTGGCAATCGAAATGGCAGATGTGGTTCTGTTTGTGGTTGATGCAAAAGCCGGTATGACAGATGCCGACAGTGAGGTGGCTAATATGCTGCGTCGTGCCAACAAGCCGGTGGTCGTATGTGTTAACAAGTTGGATAATATGAGAGATATCACACCAATCTACGAATTTTATAATTTGGGTCTTGGTGATCCGCAGCCTATTTCAGCGGAACAGGGCTTGGGTTTGGGTGATATGCTGGATGAAATGTTGAAACATTTCCCGGAAAATACCGATGAAGATGATGAAGAAGAGATTCTTCATGTTGCCATTATTGGTAAACCTAATACAGGAAAATCTTCTCTAATCAATAGGGTGTTGGGCGAGAATCGTGTAATCGTCAGTGATATTGCTGGTACGACTCGTGATGCGATCGATACTCGTGTGGAGCATAATGGAAAGCCGTATATTTTTATTGATACTGCCGGTATTCGTCGTCAAAATAAGGTGAAAGAAGAAATCGAGCGGTTTTCTGTGATTCGTTCCGTTGCAGCTGTAGAACGTTGTGATGTGGCAATCTTGATGGTGGATGCCGTTGAAGGTATTACAGAACAGGATGCTAAAATTGCCGGTATTGCCCACGATAAAGGTAAGGCAGTTATTGTAGCCGTAAATAAGTGGGATGCCATTGAAAAAGATGATAAGACGATTTACGAATACCAAAAGGATATTGATACAGTACTGAGTTTCATGTCATATGCTCAAAAAGTATTTATTTCTGCAAAGACTGGACAGCGCATTGATAAGTTGTTTGAAACCATTGATATGGTAGCAGAAAGCCATGCAATGAGAATTGCTACAGGTGTGTTAAACGACGTATTGTATGATGCTACTTCTATGAATCAGCCTCCGTCTGATAAGGGTAAGCGTTTAAAGATCTTCTATATGACCCAGGTGGGAAATAAACCGCCTACATTTGTTTTGTTTGTAAATGATGCAGAATTGATGCATTATTCTTACAAACGATATTTGGAAAATTGCCTGCGAAACGCATTTGGATTTAAAGGTACTCCCATCAAGTTCATTGTTCGTGAACGTGGAGTACTGAGTGAAAGATTCTAAGGCGGTGGCTTATGTTAGAACGAGTTTTGTGTGTGTTGATCGGTTATGGGTTCGGTTGTTTGCAGTTTGCATATATTTTGGGTAAGGTACTAAAAGGGATCGATATTCGAAAATATGGAAGCGGTAATGCCGGTACGACAAATGCGATTCGTGTATTAGGAACCAAAATCGGAATCACCACATTGGCGCTGGATATTGTGAAGGCCGTCTGTGCATTGGTGGTCATTGCCCTTTTGTGGGGATATGATCAAAAACAACTTCTTTTGTGGGGCGGTATAGGTGTTGTTCTGGGACATAATTATCCTTTCTATATGCAGTTTAAAGGGGGGAAAGGTGTCGCAGCAACGATTGGTATTTTTCTGGCGGCCGATATTCGATTGTTGGTTCTGGCCGGTGTACCTGCCCTGATTATTCTGGCTACGACAAAGTATATGTCCTTGGCTTCGCTGTCTTATATGTTGCTTCTTGTGGTGATTTCTGCTATTTTTTATATGGGAACTCCCATAGGTTTGGAAGTAATGATTCTGGTGGTTATACTGTCAGTATCGGGGTTCTGGCGTCATCGTGGTAATATTAAAAGACTGATCCGCGGTGAAGAAGTCAAAATGGGACAAAAAGTTAAGATTGATCAAGAAGAAAATAAGAAAGAGGAATAAATCATGGATTATCAGAAATTAGCGGATCTGTTGTTCCCGCACATTCATACAACTCCGGAGGAGATCGAGGCTCGTTATCCAAAACGCGAGCTGCCTGAAGGAGCGAAGGTAACTCGAATTGCACCCAGTCCTACAGGTTTTATGCACCTGGGTAATCTTTACGGCGCGATCGTAGATGAACGTTTGGCTCATCAGAGCGGTGGTGTATTCTATCTTAGAATTGAAGATACCGACCAGAAACGTCTGGTGGAAAACGGTGTAGAGATGATTCTGGATGTATTCAGTAAATTTGGTCTGGAATTTGATGAAGGAGCTTCTTTGGAGGGAGACCGAGGTATTTATGGTCCTTATCATCAAAGTAAACGTGAAGAGATCTATCAGACTTTTGTAAAAGATATGGTAGCAAAGGGAATTGCGTATCCTTGTTTCTGTACCGAAGACGAACTGGCTGCCATGCGTCAGGAGCAGGAGGAGAAGAAAGATAACTTTGGTTATTTTGGTTCTTATGCAAAATGCCGTAATTTGACCATGGAACAGATTGAAGAAAAGTTGGCTCAGAATATTCCTTATGTAATTCGCTATCGTTCTGAGGGTTCCATCGAACGTAAGGTGATCCACAATGACTTGTGTAAGGGCAAGATGGAAGTAACCGAAAATGATCAGGATGTGGTTGTTTTGAAATCCGGCGGTTTGCCTACCTATCATTTCGCCCACGTAGTGGACGATCATTTAATGGGAACGACCCATGTGGTTCGTGGTGAAGAATGGTTGGGTACTCTGCCGATTCATCTGCAGCTGTTTGATGCTATGGGATGGAAACGTCCGAAATATATCCATACGGCGCAGCTTATGAAAATGGAGGGAACCTCCAAACGTAAACTATCTAAGCGTAAAGATCCTGAATTTGCATTAGACTTCTATTTCCAGACAGGTATTCCGATTCCGGCGGCCATCGAATATGTAATGACACTGCTGAACTCCAACTTCGAAGAGTGGAGATTGGCGAATCCTATGGCTGATATTGATGAATTTAAGTTTACCACCAATAAGATGAGTGGTTCCGGTTCACTCTTCGATTTGGATAAGCTGAATGATGTATGTAAGAATGTTGTTTCTCGTATGACTGCGGAACAAGTATATGAATATGTGGCAAATTGGTCTAAGGAATATGATCCTGATTTTTATCAGTTGATTAGCCGGGATCCTAAGTACATGATCGACATTCTTTCCATTGGTCGTGGCGGTAAGAAGCCTCGTAAGGACTTTGGCAGATGGAGCGAAGTGAAAGACTATGTAAGCTTCTTCTTTGAGGAATTGTTCCAGCCGGATTATTCGCAGATGCCGGCACATTTGAACAAGGAGACTGTTGATCAGATTCTGGAAGACTATGCCAAGGTTTACGATGAAGCTGATGACAGCAGTGCTTGGTTTGAAAAGCTGAAGGCGATGTGTCCTAATTATGGATTTACTGCCGATATGAAGGCCTATAGAAAGGATCCCGCTGCTTTCGCAGGTAATGTAGGTGATTTGTCGATGGTACTTCGAGTTGCTGTATGCGGCCGTAGTCAGGCTCCTGATCTTCATACTGTTATGCAGCTTTTGGGCAAAGAGACTGTACTGGCTCGTTTGAATCAGGCAAAATAAGATTTTTGTGTAGGAATGAAATTCTTTTCAGACATTTCATAAGTATAAACTCCACATTGCGCGCAACAATTAGTGCGGCAATGTGGAGTTTTTTCATAAGATGATGCAGATTAAATTTCCACGGCCTTCGTTAATGATTCGTTCGAGAGTATGTTGAAGTTTTATTTGAGCTTCATCGGGCATTTTACCTAATTTGTTGTGCAGACCTTCGTGAACAAGATCAAATAGTGATTTACCGAAAATTTCAAGATCCCAGGCTTGTTCAGGATCTTTTTCGATTTCAGATTTTAGAAAATTGATAAAATCTTCACTTTGCTGCTGAGTGCCGACAAAAGGATTGATTTCAGTTTCGATATCGGTACGAATCAGATGAATTGAGGGAGCTTTGGCTTTGATTTTGACACCATATTTATTTCCCTGGCGAACTATAACCGGAGACTGAAGTTCAAGAGAATCCATTATAGGATCTACAACACCATAGCCGCGATGCATAGCATCACTGTAAGCGCCTTTTAGTCGATCAAAATGTTGCTTTGCAACAGAGAGTTCTTGAATCAATGAAAGAAGATGACGATCATTTTCGATGGTAAGTCCGGTAGTTTCACTTAAAATTTGGTAGAATAGATCATCGTTTAACTGTACCTGTAAATTGACTTCGCCATTTCCAAGTGAAAGTTGCTCCAGGTGTACCTTCTTTATAAACTCACAATTTTCCAGAGTTTGAATAAATTCATGGATTTGACGTAGTTTCATGGAGGATTCATCCTTGTGTCGCAGCAGATGAATCAAAGTTTGTTTAATAAAATGCTGAGTTGGCAGGGTTTCAAGCCAACGAGGCAAAAAGAGGCGTAACTCATGTACAGGAAATTCTTCCAGTAAAGCTTGAATAATATGATTCACATCATCAATATGGAGCTGTTGATTATTAACCGGTATGATTGGTGTGTCATAAACCAGTGAAAGTTGAGTACAAAGTTTTAGAGTATCTTCACTTTTAGGACGATTGGTGTTCATAAGAACAACAAAGGGCTTTCCCAGTTCCTTTAGTTCTTGGATAACTCGTTGTTCTGCTTGAATATAGTTTTCACGAGGGAGGTCGGTGACCGAGCCGTCGGTGGTTACAACAATGCCAATGGTACTGTGTTCTGTGATCACTTTATGTGTACCCAATTCAGCGGCACGAGTAAAAGGAATTTCAGTAGGGGACCAAGGAGTTTTGACCAAGCGTTCTTGACCATCTTCCATTGTTCCGAGTGCTTGAGGAATCAAGTAGCCGACACAATCGATCATCTTAGCTTTGAATCGGACATGGTTGGGCTCGAGTTCTACGGTTACGGCTTCTTTCGGGATGAATTTGGGTTCAGTTGTCATGATAGTTTTTCCATTACTGCTTTGGGGCATTTCGTCGATGGTACGTTGACGTTCATTTTCATCAGTAATTCCAGGCAAAATTAACAGATCCATGAAATTTTTAATAAATGTAGATTTTCCACTGCGAACCGGTCCTACAACCCCTATGTAGATGTCACCTCCGGTGCGAGTGGAAATATCCTGATATAAATCAAAGGTGTCTGACATGGTAGATTCCATCCTTTCTGATACTCGTTTCTGATACATATTTGAGAGTTTTGTGACAGCTTACGTGGTACAATCTATGAATAACCTCGATTTTTTAGTACCCTTTTTTTCTAGTGGATTTTAGGAAAAGCTTGAAACAATAGGGCTTGTGTGTTAGAATAACAATATTATGGGAAACTACGCTATGTAGGTTCCTTAAAGGAAGGATGAGTAAATTTGTCAAACTATAGACAGACTTCACATACAAGAACAGTAACAAAGAAAGCTGTTGAAAAAAAATCAAGAGTTTCTTTCACATATTGTATTGCAATTATTGTTTTAGTGTATTTGTTTGCCCAACTGCTTATTTTTTTTAATCGAGATACGACTAACTATGTGGTGGCAAAACAGGGGGAAATTGTAGAAACATTTTCAGCTCAGGGTGTTATTATTCGTGATGAGCAGTTGGTGAAGGCAACTTCCAATGGTATTGTTCAATATTATTATCCGGGCGGAAAAGAGTTGCAGAAAAACGCTAAAGTGTGTACTCTGTTGGATGATTACTATGGTGATCTTCTGGAAGAAAAAATCGATGAGATCTATCAGCAGATCCGGGAAGCGGATAGCGGTGAATATGCTGAGGCATTTGGATCACTTGATACCAGCATCAGTAGTTCCATTGCTGCATATTTGCGAAATAAAACATCCAATAGTTATGCTGATATCTATTTGCTTGAAGATGATCTTCGGGATGCAGTATCAAAAAGAAAAGATATGTATTCTCTGATGAGTAGTACGAAGGTGACTTCATTATTAGCTCAACAGGGGATATATTTAGATGAACAAGCGGCTTTTCGCAGTAATATGTTTTTATCAGAAGCAGGAATCATTGATTATTCCTACGATGGCTATGAAGGTTGGACGGTAGGACAGATTGGATCTAATTTCATTGAAAATTATGATGCATCCTATTCGTTTTTTGAAATTAATATGCAGCAGGTATCGGTGGGGACTCCGCTGTATCGCGTGATCACTTCTCCTCTTTGGAATGTGGTGATTTATGTTAATGCAGAACAAGCTCAGTATTTTTCAGGAGAAAATACGATTTCATTTGTATATAACAGCACCCATGAAATGAGTGGAAGAATTCAAAGTTTGGAGCAGGTGTCGGAGGATCAATATAAATTAGTGCTGAAGATCAATACGAATGTGCAGGACATTATGAATGATCGAATTGCTAATTTTGTATTTACTAAAAACAGTCATCGCGGTATTAAAATTTCTGAAAGTTGTATTGTAAAACAGAGTCATTATTTTGTACCAAACAAATATATTGTAACAAGTGGTACCGAATACGGTGTACTGGCCGTGGAATCAGGAGGTGTTACGTTCCGCGGAGTGGATGTTATTGCGTCGATGGATGGAATTTCATATATAGAACTGCCGGAAGGTCTTGCACCAGGAACTATGATCCAAGCTGAAAATTCATCGGAAATGATTGCGATTGGAGAAATGGCTGAAGTGGATGGCGTATATGTTGTAAACGGCGGTTATGAACAATATGAGATCATTCAGGTTAAACATCGTTCACAAGGATATGCCATTGTTCAGGGACTGAATATGTACGACCGTGTTAAAATCAATGGTTAACTGACATTAGGAGGAAAATCAGAATGTTGAAGACGGTGAAGAGGACAATCATTTTGTGCGTTGGTATGGCTTTGCTGATGTGTTTGTTGACTGGATGCACAAATGATAAAAAAATCAGCGAGCTGATCCAAAAAGGAGAAACGGCTTATGCTGAAGAAAATTACGCCGCTGCAATTGAGGCTTACTCAGAAATTCTAAAGCTCGACGAGTCTAAAGATGAAATCTACAATAACCGGGGTATGGCATATATGAAGCTAACCAGGTATAGTGAGGCAAAAAAGGATTTTACAAGAGCGATTGAATTAAAAAATGATATTGATGTGTACTATAACAATAGAGGATTGACATATTATTATAATTCTGAGTATCAAAGTGCTGTCGATGATTTTACCAAGGCTATCGAAATCAACGAAACGGATGCTAATTATTTTTCAAATCGTGGAGATGTTTTTTGCGATATGAATGAGTATGAAAAGGCAATCGAAGATTATACCGCTGCGTTGATGTTGGAGCCGGAACGAGTGATCACATTAAATAATCGCGCAACAGCTTATTTTAAACAGGCTAAGTTTGAAGAGGCAGTTATGGATTATAGTGCTGCATTAGAGATCAATACCGATAATCCGGTGGTATATTGGAACCGAGGGGAAGCCCATCGTATGTTAGAAATGTACGAGGAAGCGGTGGCCGATTACGATATGTATGAAGAAACCACGACTCAGGGGTTGAATTCGGAGTTTTATATCAAGCGTGCAGAAGTGAATGCTATGTTGGAAAACTACGATGCGGCGCTTCAGGATTATTCTCAGGCAATTGAAAAAAATGACAAAGATGCAACTTTATATTTAGGACGAGCTAATATCTATTTTGAAACAGGCGAGTACGAAGCTGCCATTGCAGATTATGATGTGTTTTTAAAGGAAAGCCAAGATGCAATCATTTTGGGGAACAGAGGGTATTGTCATTTTGTGCTGGAAAATTTGGATGAAGCGTTGGAGGATATGAATCGTTGCATCGAACTGAAGGATGACTATGCTTGGGCTTATTATACCCGAGGTCAAATCCTTCAGGAACAGGAAAAGTTTGAAGAAGCGCGAGAAGATTATGAAAAAGCGAATTCCTTGATGGAGAAAGAAGAATGAAAGAATCAGCGATATAAATTGTTGATTGCTTCGACAAAACTTTTTATTGACAAGAAGATGTAAAGAAGTAATAATAGTAGTCAAAGAACTCCAAACGGGATAGCATATATAAAGGAGAAAAAAGATGAGCAAGTTTGTTGATAAATTAGCGGGTGCTTTGGGATTTAGTGCAGCTGCAGAAGAAGAGTATGATGAGTATGAGGATGATTATGAGGCTGCGGAAGAGCTTCCTGTTTCATCGAATCGAAAAGTAACCAGCTATGATGCTTTCAGCAGAAAATCTGAATCCTCTCGCTTAGAGAGCAATCGCAGTACTACCTCTGCTAGTCGAAGCAATTATGATAGTGGTTTTCGTCCTACAGGGACAAGAAGTATGGCGGGAAATCGTAATAATAAAGTGCTGAACCTGCATGCCAATGTGCAGATGGAAGTGGTGGTTGCTAGTCCTGAGACTTTCGAAGAGGCCAGAGAAATTTCACAGCACATTAAAGATAAAAAACCTGTGATCATCAATTTAGAGTTTGTTGAGCATGGAATTGCTCAGAGAATCACCGATTTCCTGTGTGGTTGTTGCTGTGCAATGGATGGAAATATTCAGAGAATTGCTGATAAGATTTTTATGATTGCTCCTGATAATGTTGATTTTGCGGGTGATGTAGACATTCGTGAAACATTGGAAGCAGAGGGCGGCTTGGCTTTCCCTTGGGGTGTTGAAGAGTAATAGTGATGATACAACAGGATGATAAGTGGTTCATCGGACATATGGAAGATTTGGCAGTTACCGCCGATCAAACCGGATATGTAACATTCAGTGATTTTTTAGATGACCATCAAAGAAGCCTCCTTTCAAAATTGGAAGGTAGGCTTCCTGTGTGTATGGCCTTTTTTGGTGGATATACAGAAGCAGAGCGGGTTATGGCGGTGTTTTATCCAGATTATCTGTCTGAGACATTAGAAGAAATTATTCAAGAAGAATTGCAGCTTTTGTGGATACAACCACTGGATCTTCGATTTGTAAAACGAATTCCCGGTCATAGAGATTATTTAGGAGCTATAATGGGAACGGGTATTCGAAGGGATAAACTGGGGGATCTGCTAACTACTGAAAAAGGGGCGTATCTTTGGGTAAAAAAAGATATTTCACCTTATATAGTACAGGAATTAACCGGGGTGGGCCCTACCAGCGTGCTGGTAAAGCCGGTGGAAGCATCTGAAATGCCGGAACCGGAGATGGGAACCGAAGCAGTAGTCAGCGTTTCGTCGATGCGTTTAGATGCGGTGGTTAGTCGTGGTTTTAATATGGGGCGATCTGAAGCTTCTAAATGGATCGTAGCCGGAAAAGTGCTGCGAAGTGGTATTCAAATATTAGATGTGGATAAAACTGTAGCGGTGGGGGATAAAATCACTTTGCGAGGAAAAGGACTATTAAAAATAAAAGAGAATAGAGGTCTTTCTAAATCCGGTCGAATTCAGCTTTTGGTGGAACGCTTGGGGGATAAAAAGTAAAATGAATATGAAAGAGAAAATCAAACAGAGCTTGATTTTTCTGGTTTCAACAGTTGCTTTGGTAGTGTTGGATCAGATTGTAAAAGGATGGGCAGTGGAACACTTGAAAGGACAAGCAGCTATTGCCCTTTGGCCGGGAGTATTTGAGTTGTCTTATGTAGAAAATCGCGGGGCGGCTTTTGGCATGCTGCAGGGACAAAGATGGTTATTTGCAGTGCTGACGATTGCAGTGATTCTTGGACTTATTTTCGTCTATTTTCGGCTTTTGCCGGAACGAAAATTTCGTTTGACACGAAGTTGTTGCATAGGTGTCATGGCAGGGGCGATCGGAAATTTGATTGATCGAATTTGGCTTCAGTATGTAGTGGATATGTTTTATTTTAAATTGATCGATTTCCCGGTTTTTAATGTTGCTGATTGTTATGTAGTTGTTGGAGCATTTCTATTTTGTTTTGCTGCCTTTATACAGAAGGAGTTATTGGATGATATAACGGATCGTTTGAGAGGAAGGGGTCGCCAAAACAATGGAACAGAAGTTTGAAAAAGTGACTTTAGAAGTAGATGTGGGAGAACGCTTAGATGTATTTGTAAGCAAGTGGTTGCCAGATATAACACGATCTAGAGTTCAGAATCTTTTGGAAGATGGACTGATTTCGGTTGACGGAAAAAAAGTGAAGGCTGGATATAAACTGAAGACAGGAAACCAGATAGAAGTAATTTTGCCGGAGCTGAAAGAACTCAGTGCTGTGCCCGAACCGATGGATCTTGAGATTCTATATGAAGATGTAGACTTGGCAATTGTGAATAAACCGAGAGGATTAGTGGTTCATCCTGCAGCAGGACATGAAAGCGGGACCTTGGTGAATGGATTGATGCATCATTTTCAAGGGAATCTCTCCGGAATCAATGGTGTCATGAGACCAGGAATCGTTCATCGGATTGATAAAGATACATCGGGGTTATTAGTGATTTGTAAGAGTGACCGAGCACATCAGGGATTAAGCGAACTCTTGAAAGAGCATGATATTGAACGAGTGTACCATGCAGTAGTACAAGGAAGTTTTAGTAAAATGGAAGGTACTATTGATGCTGCTATTGGACGTATGGATTCAGATCGGAAGAAAATGTGTGTCAGAGCAGATGGTAGAAGAGCGGTGACCCACTACCGCGTGCTGGAGCAGTATGGTGGATTTTCATATGTAGAAGTACGTTTAGAAACTGGAAGAACCCATCAGATTCGTGTACATATGAAAAGTATTGGTCATCCTTTATTAGGGGATGAGGTATATGGTTCCTCAAAAGAGAATACTGCGGTGGAGAAGAAATTGAAGGGAATGGATTTTTGGCCAGGACAGATCCTACATGCAAAAGTTTTAGGATTTGTACATCCGGTTACAAAAGAATATATGGAGTTTGACTCTGCGCTGCCGGAATATTTTCAAACAGTGCTGGATATTCTGCGTAAATAAAGAGAGCGTTGCCGATGGCAACGCTCTTTGAAATATAACCATAAGAATTAATTACAACAATCATTGTCCATAGGAGAGATATTGAGAGAAAGCAGGTCGCCTTCGACAAAATCTTTACATACATCACATTGATCGAGGAGAGCTGAGCATTTGGTGGGAATTGATAGCCCTTCGTGGGGCATGCGGTATTGAACCAGGTAGATGGATTTCAGATAAATCGTGAGCCCCAGAGCAATTACACCATCTTCAGGATCGCAGCGTACTACTTTTGCAAGAGCTTGGGCGCCGACACCTTGACGAAGAGAATTATTGCCAAGTCCACAACTGCCGGTTTCTTCCATGCCGAAAAAATTGATTGTTGGACATGGAGGATCCTGGGGAAGATAGCTAAGTCCATAGGGTGTGTATAGCTCAAAGCTAAGGCTGCAGGGATTGGTACACTCATCATAACAGCAGTCATCGGGCGAAGAGGGAAGGTATTCTTCTGCAATGAGAAAGCTGTCGATGATATTATGACAATGGTCTAGTAGTGTGATAGCAAGTTTTAATTGGATACAACTTAAGGTGATACGACTGCAGAATGGACGGCTTCTCAGGGTTTCAATACGAGAAGCATGTTCTGATCGGCCTAAATTCCAATCGATATCGACTACTCTCACCTGAATGGTATGGATATCTGGATTGCAGAAGACAGGGCGTTGAATGACTTTACACAAGTTAATGCCGCATTCATCAAATACTACCGGAGCTAAAAGAGTAAGTGATTTTGGATGTCCTATATGGGGATTTACGCACACATCAGTACAGCAGTTTTTATCTGTTTTGTCTGAGGATGGATTGGCACAAGAGGGTGAAGAGCAGCTATGATTGTGACAACTGCAACCGGGACGAGTCATATAGCGACTGCCTACAGCCCGGTTGAAGAGGGATGAATTTTTTGACATCATGAACCTCACTGTTAGAATTTCATTTACTGTATCATATGAAAAGAAGAGAAGATGGGTGAAGTAGAAAGTGGTTATTTTTTGAAATGAATAATTGCTTTTAGACATTTGGATTGGTATAATAGAAATAATTGAAATTAATACAGCAGATTTCATATTTCATTTGTAAAGGAGAACTTCGAATGATAACAAGAAAATATATATCGGATGCAGTGATTCGAAGATTGCCTCGCTATTATCGCTACTTGGGCGAGCTCCTTGATAATAATGTCAAACGAATTTCGTCTGGAGAGTTGAGCCGTCGAATGGGGTTAACAGCATCTCAAGTAAGACAGGATCTGAATCATTTCGGGGAGTTTGGTCAACAGGGATATGGCTACAACGTTGAAGTTTTGCATAAAGAAGTAGCACGAATTTTGGGAATCGATCAGACTCATAATATTATTATCATTGGCGCAGGTCATTTGGGGCAAGCATTAGTGAACTACACTAATTTCGAAAAAAGAGGGTTCCATGTAGTTGCTTTATTTGATATTGATGAAAACATTATTGGTAAAACCATTGGTGGAAAAGAAGTTCAGCCGATCAGCAATATTAAGGATTTTATTGTCGAAAATTCAGTTGATATTGGGGTACTTACGATTCCAAAGAAAGAAGCAGCTCAAATGGCAAATTTCCTTGTGGAAAACGGAGTAAAGGGAATTTGGAATTTTGCATCGATCGATCTTCAACTGTCAGATCCTACCGTGGTCGTAGAAAATGTTCATTTGTCAGATAGTTTGATGAGATTGTCTTATAGACTCAGCAATCAAAATTGAGGGGAAGTTTTGTGTATGATTACAGAGCTTAATAAGAAGGAACTGTATACTCTCCTGAAAAGTAAGTTGAATTTCAATGAACCATATCCTCTGGCTGAAGTGGGAAAAGAATTGAATGCAGCGGGGCATGGTTGTCGCCGATATGGTTATGCCCGAATGAAAAATTTTATGAAAGAATTAAAAGAATTCATTCTGTTGGAGGATTATGAATACGATGGACATTCCAATACCAATGTGGTTTTGAAAGAATGGAGCAATAAAAATAATTTTTTAACGGAAAATATGGTGTGGGCAAATACCTCGGCTGAAATGGCAGAAGTAGAAAATGAGATAGGAACCGGTCTTCTGAAAATTAATAAAAGTAAAATCAAGGTTCAAACAAGGGAACTAAAACGAAATAAAAAGAAAGCGGAAAAAAAAGTAACTTTGTCAACTGCGGCTGAGACGACAGAGAAAAAAGCCGATAGAATTATGGAAAAGCCAACCGAAGTATTCGAAAAGGGAAAGGTGAGTGAGTTTCTGCGATTGGCCTATTTGCCGCCCAAAATAATGGATATTTTGAAGCGGAAGGGATTTCGAAATCCGGATCGCGTGTTAGCCAGTGCCTATCAACATTCGTTAAACCATCAAATGTTACAAGTGCAAAGTGAGTCAATTACATTTCCGGTGAAATGTGGTGAGGAAGAACTGGTAGCAATTCTAAAAAAGAACGATAAGCCTCAGGGGAGGCCTTGGTATTTGAGTTATGTTGGAGTTCCGATTCATGAGCCAGAAGAAAATTGTGATGATGACATTACAATTCCACCGGGAAAATCTTTAGAACAATTTGCTGAGTTAGGGTCCTGGCAGAAATTTTTAAGTGAATTATCTTCGATTGCATTGGCGGAACCTTGGGATAGTGATCCAAAACGAAATGGACGATATTATGTCTTGAAAAAATACATTCAATATACATTTTACAGATTGCTTCAGGAGGATAAGATCTGTATTTCGAAGGATCATAAGTTTGCTGCATTTAATACCGGATTAGTCAATCATCATTATGATGACATATATGCTTGTTTTGTGAAAAATCCACAGAAGGAAAAAGTTGAATGGAAATTCGAAGCATTTGCAATAGCCGGACTACGTGGAAAAGATGGCTATGGCAAAATGTTAACAAGCTATTTCAATCCTCTTCCACAGGTGCCTAAATACGTCGAAAAGAAAGAGGATTTAATTTATGATCTGGATAAAGAATTATTAACAGATTATGAACATATCATCATTGATAATTTGCGTCGACTGCCGAAGGCGTATCTTAAAGAGGGATGTTATGGGGATGCAAAAGCAGTTAATCTGATATCACAACTGGATAAAGCAAAGGATGGCTCAGAGGAAGAAAAGTTGATGTTTGGAGAGCTTTCAAAGTATATTGCCGAAAATGATAGGATCTTTCGACGCTTGCGAAGTCGTATGGAGGATGCGATTGAAATTGCATTAAAGCGGGTTCGATGGAATTTTCGGACTGCCATTCCATGTTATTTTCCTAAAGGTAATTGTATGAGTTTGATGCTGCCTCTTTGTTTGGAGGATGATGGTCGAACAGATGCTGCATTAATTGTACAAAAAAATCCTTCAGGAAGTTATCAGGGACAGACTGTTTTACGATTAGAACAAGCATATTTGGATGCTCGTTTAATATGCAGACCCAACACAGATTGGTTGCAGAATAAGGAAGTTGCTAAAGATCATCTTTGAATGTTACAAAAGTATTAAGTAAATGATACGAAAAATAAAGAAATGAGTTACAAATCTATTAATTTTTACGTACAATATTTACAATAAAATGTGACGAAATTTATACAATGTGACGAAAACGTTGCAAAAAGATTGACTTTCTGAATAATACCTTTTATAATCTCATATAATCGAGTAAAGCAGGAAGGTAAATCCACCTTCCCGGAAATTTTACTTGATCATGGACGGAAGCTTCTCATCCCACAGGAAGTCCGTTCAGAAGGAGGTATTTGTGAGAGTTAAAATTTGTTTGCTGATGCTGAGTGTAATGGTGGCGGTATCGATTGGTTTTACGTTTGATATCAGTGCATATGACTATGAGCCTCCGTTACAGAAAGCATACAAGGAAGAAGAGTCGATGATTGTCGGTGGTGAAGCAGTAATTTTTGAAGTAGTGCCCACCGTAAGCTCTAAACATATCGAAGCTGCTGAAGAAGAGTTAGATGAAATTGAAGAAGAAATCGCAGCACAGGAGCAATCATCAAATTCTTATGGCATGTCAGAGAGAGAGTTATTTGCACATCTGGTTATGGCTGAAGCGGGAGGAGAAGACCTGCAGGGTCAGATCATGGTGGCAAATGTAGTATTAAATCGTGTTGCATGTGCATATGGTGGTTATTCTACGATTACAGATGTAATTTATCATCCTAACCAGTTTGAACCGGTATCGACAGGAAGAATTTGGTGTGTATCACCGACTGCATCTGTATATGAAGCCGTGGATCGTGCATTGGCCGGCGAGGATTATTCTAATGGTGCTTTGTATTTTGTATCGCAGTATTGTGACGCCGGTTGGTTTGAAAGTGCTTTAACACGAGTTGCAGAACATGGTGGTCATGTATTTTACAGATAAGCTAAAAACAGCTATGATTCACATAAACGAAATCATAGCTGTCTTTTTTTGTTGTAATTATGAAATAGAATGGCTGTTTTACTGGATGAACATTGCATCACCAAAGCTAAAGAAGCGATACCGTTCTCTAACAGCCTCGTTATAGGCGTTAAGAACCGGTTCGCGACCTGCCAGTGCACTGACCAGCATGATCAAAGTGGATTCCGGTAGATGGAAATTTGTAATCAAAGCATCTAAAATTTTGAATTCATAGCCGGGGTAGATAAAAATCCCAGTTTCAGAACTTCCGCTTTGTACTATGCCGGGGGCAATAGCAGCTGATTCTAAAGTGCGGCAGGAAGTGGTACCAACTGCAATGACTCTGCCGCCCCGTTTTTTGGTTACATTGATTGCTTGAGCAGTTTCTTCATCGATATGGTAGATTTCACGATGCATAACATGTTCTTCGATCTTATCTACTTTTACAGGACGAAAAGTTCCAAGGCCAACATGTAGGGTAACATAAGAAATATCAATTCCATTTTCCTGAAGTTTTGTAAGAAGTTCCTGAGTAAAATGAAGACCGGCGGTGGGAGCAGCGGCTGAACCTTCTTCACGGGCATATACAGTCTGATAACGATTGCGATCTTCAAGTTTTTCGTGGATATAGGGAGGCAAAGGCATCTGCCCCAATTGATCTAAAATCTCTTCAAATACACCTTCAAAATCAAAACGTACAAGACGATTACCATCAGAGAGTACTTTGACGATGGTAGCTTTTAAGCGGCCGTCTCCGAAAGTAAGCTGATGACCAACACGTGCACGCTTTCCAGGACCGGCAAGTGCTTCCCAAACGCAGCCTTCGGCGAGATCATGTTGATGGATATCTTCAGAAGAAAGACGTTTTAAAAGTAAAATTTCAACCTGAGTACCGCTGTCGATTCGATGACCAATCAAACGGGCAGGGAGTACTTTAGTATCGTTGAGTACCAAACGGTCACCGGGACGAAGAAACTGCATAAGATCACGAAAATGAGCGTGTTCAATGTTTCCGGTTTCTTTATGTAAAACAAGAAGACGCGAATCGGTACGATTTTGTAACGGAACCTGAGCAATCAGTTCTTCAGGTAAGTCGAAATAAAAATCACTGGTTTTCATATACTATCTAATCTCCATAATGCAATAGAATGCGTTTATTATAACATAGATGGAAACATTTTGCTATCCCTTTATAGAAATGGAGGTTTACATGTTGACAAGTTTTTGTTACAATAGTTTTATGCATGGAGAGAAAGGGTGCTAAATAATGAGAAAAGTGTATGTGATGAAGCATTTATATAGAAATACATTTTTGATCGCATTGGCAATCGCTTTGATTTTGTTTGTACCGGCTATGGTCGTAGATCAAGGGTATTTTTTATTTGTTGGAGATTTTAATTCTCAACAGATTCCTTTTTATAAAATTGCCCATCACGCGATCCGAAGTGGGGAGTGGGGATGGAATTGGTATACTGATATCGGTGCTAACTTTATTTCATCGTATACTTTTTACCTTTTGGGAAGTCCTTTTTTCTGGCTTACGATTCCATTTCCAAATGACTTTGTCCCTTATTTGATGGGGCCACTGCTCATTTTAAAATTCAGTTGTGCAGCAGTAATGGGAGCGGCCTATTTGAAAAGATACGTGAAAAATCAGGAGTTTGCCATGCTCGGTGGTATCCTGTATGCATTTTGTGGGTATTCTATTTACAATATCTTTTTCAATCATTTTCATGAGGTGATCGTATTCTTCCCTTTGCTCCTGATAGCTATGGATGAATGGATGGACCACGGCACAAGAGGTGTTCTGGCATTGGCGGTGTGTGTAAATGCATTGGTCAATTATTTCTTCTTTGTAGGTGAAGTGGTATTTGTCATAATTTATTACTTTGTCCGTTTAAGTTGTGGTTCATATGAGAGAAGTTGGTCAAAATTTTTTACAATTGTAATAGAAGCAGTCATCGGATTTGTCATGAGCGGTGTACTTATGTTGCCGTCTATTATTACAGTCCTGCAGAATCCCAGGGTGAATAATCCGTTGAATGGTTTCAGTAACTGGATTTATAATAGCAAACAGAGAGTTCCTGCTATATTTTTTAGCTTTTTCTTTCCGCCTGAACTTCCTTCTAAACAGGTGTTGCTGCCGGATGCAAATACAAAATGGACTTCGTTAAGTGCCTATATTCCTTTGTTCAGCGTGTCAGCGGCATTGGCATTTGTAAGGACAAAAAGGCGGCACTGGCTTAGCTATATCCTGCGGATTCTGCTGGTTATGGCTGTAGTGCCGGCATTTAACAGTATTTTTGTAGGTTATAATGCGGCGTACTATGCGCGTTGGTTTTATATGCTGACACTTATGCTCATTTTGGCATCGATGATCGCGATGGATCGAGGTTGGGTAAAACCATTGAATCGAAATGCTTGGCAGGTGCTGGCAATCACTTTGTTTGTTGTAACAGCGATTGCAGTAACTCCGCAATTAAAAAATGATGCAATAGAAAGAATTGGACTATATGACAAAGAGCATTGGCTTCATTTTATTGTAATTGCAGTTACATCGGTGCTTTCGGTATTAGTATATTTGCAGTTTATTCCTTATTTGAAAAAAAATGCGGGGCTCTTTGTGCGACAGTGTGTGATTGCTATTGCTATCATTTCAGTTTTATATGGTAATTTCTTTATTTTCTGGGGAAAGAGTCGATCCTATGATACCGATAACTATCTGATTCCGGATGCAATTGAAGGAGAAAGCAAGATTACCATTCCTGACAAAAATGAAGTAATGAGAATCGATGCCGATGATGCCTTGATTAATATGGGTATGTTCTGGAAGGTGTCTTGCATGAGAGCTTTTCATAGTATTGTACCTGCGTCTGTTATGGAATTTTACACTTATATTGGTGAAACACGAGATGTAAACTCTAAGATACCGGAAACACAGTATGCCGTGCGCGGTTTGCTTTCGATCCATTGGTATTTTGATAGGGTTGGTTCATCTTCGTCATTTGGGGATCCTTCCGAGGAAGATCCAAACACACTTATGCCGGGATATACCTATTACGATCAAATGGCTGGTTATAACGTATGGGAAAATGAGTATTACATTCCCATGGGTTTTGCTTACGATGAATTCATTTATCAAGAAGAACTTAATTCGATTGCTGATGGGAATAAAGCAGCGATGATGTTAAATGCGGTGGCTTTGAATGAAGAGCAGGCTTACCGCTATCGTGATATATTGAATCATGCTGAAGATCCGGACAGTTATACGTATAGTTATACTTCATATTATAGTGCCTGTCAGGCGAGAGCACAGAAAACTGTAGAAAATTTGACGCGCACTAAAAAAGGTGTCACAGCGGAAAGTCATTTTGACAATGATGAGTTTATCTTTTTCAGTATTCCCTATGAGGAGGGGTGGTCAGCATATATCGATGGGATGCCTGTGCAACTTGAAAAAGTGAATGTGGGTTTCATGGGACTTGTGGTACCTGCGGGCGATCATGAAATTGAACTGACTTACAAGACTCCTGGGTTAAAGGTCGGATTTATTTGTACTTTTGGCGGCACTGCCGCTCTGACAGCGTATTGGCTGATGGCTCGAAAATTCGATATGAAAAAGAAAGAGAAGGCTGCAGTTGTAAAAGAAGGAATTAAAAATGGGGAAAATTAAAAGCCTGTGGGAACGTTATAAAGAATTGATCCTTTATGTTTTTTTCGGGGGTTGTACCACACTAATTAATATACTGGTATATTTTATTTGCAGACAGTGGTTAATGATGTCGGTGGTGAGTGCAGATATTTTCGCCTGGTTTTTGGCGGTGATATTCGCATATGTTACAAACAAATTATATGTGTTTGAAAGTAAAAGCTGGGTAGGAAAGGTAGTAGCCAAGGAACTGACGGAGTTTTTCGCGGCTCGCCTTTTCTCGCTGGGTGTAGATGTGGCAATACTGTATATTACGGTGGAAGTTCTGCAATGGTGGGAGCTGCCGGTGAAAATCATTTCCAATGTAGTGGTCATTGCCATAAATTATGTTTTCAGCAAATGGATCATCTTTAGAAAGGATGCTGCAAAGCAGCAAAAAGGTTGATACAATGGGTTCTGTTCTATATATTGTGATTCCTTGTTACAATGAGGAGGAAGTTCTTCCAGAAACGTCGAAGCGGATCTTGGATAAGCTAAAGCGTATGATCAACGAGGGAATCTGCACAGAGGAGAGTCGGATTTTGTTTGTGGATGATGGCAGTAAAGATCAAACATGGACGATGATAGAGGAACTTACCAAGTTGGATCAGCATTTCGGCGGTATTAAGTTAGCTCATAACCGGGGGCATCAGAATGCACTGCTGGCAGGACTTATGACGGCGAAGGAGTACTGCGATGCGGCTGTTTCAATGGATGCAGATTTACAAGATGATATTGAAGTATTGGATGAGTTCATGCATCGATATCAGGAAGGCTGCCATGTTGTGTACGGCGTGCGTAAAGAGCGTAAAACCGATACCTTTTTTAAACGAAATTCGGCACTGGCATTTTATAAGGTAATGAATATGTTAGGAACTAAAGTCCTGAATAATCATGCGGATTATCGTTTGATGAGTAAAGAAGCCTTGGAGGGATTGGCTCAATATAGGGAAGTGAATCTGTTCTTAAGGGGAATCGTGCCGGAAATTGGATATAAAACGGCGGTGGTGTATTATGATCGCGGTGAGCGCTTTGCAGGCGAATCTAAATATCCGCTTAAGAAAATGATTTCTTTTGCAATTGAGGGAATCAGTTCTTTTAGTGTTAAACCACTTAAGATGATATCTACATTAGGAATTTTGATTTCGCTTTGCAGTAGTTTTGGGCTGTTATATGCTTTGATTTCGAAAGTTTGTGGTGTGGCTGTGCCTGGATGGACTGCCATTGTTTGTTCCATATGGCTTCTGGGTGGTGTACAGCTTTTGTGTTTAGGTGTATTGGGTGGCTATGTGGGTAAGATCTATCAAGAGGTCAAGGCCAGACCTCGCTATATTATTGAGAAAAAGATCATCCAAAAGAAAAATGATGATTTACGGAAAGGTGATGAAGTATGAACGAATACGAATTAATAAAAACCAACGGCAGGGCCAAACGCGGCCGTTTACATACACCACATGGTGTAATCGAAACTCCTGTGTTTATGAATGTGGGTACAGCAGCTGCCATTAAGGGTGCGCTGTCTTCAATGGATCTAAAGAAAATCGGCTGTCAGGTGGAACTGTCCAATACCTATCATTTACATGTGCGTCCCGGTGATGATGTGATTTATCAGTTAGGCGGATTGCATAAGTTTATGAATTGGGATCGTCCGATCCTGACTGATTCGGGTGGATTTCAGGTGTTTTCTCTGACAGAGCTGCGTGGAAAGATTAAAGAAGAGGGAGTAACCTTTGCCTCTCACGTGGACGGACGCAAGATTTTCATGGGACCGGAGGAGAGCATGCAAATTCAGTCTCATTTGGCGTCTACGATTGCCATGGCATTTGATGAATGTGCACCCAGTAAAGCGACTCGAAAATACATTGAAGATTCAGTGCAGAGGACTACACGTTGGTTGGATCGATGCATTGTTGAAATGAAAAGATTGAATAGTTTGGATACTACTATCAATCGAAATCAGATGCTTTTTGGTATCAACCAGGGTGGTGTGCTGGAAGATGTGCGTATGGAACATGCTAAGGTGATTCGTGAAAAAGAACTGGATGGTTTTGCAGTAGGCGGTCTCGCTGTTGGCGAGAGTCATGAGGAAATGTATAATGTGCTGGATGTTACTGTTCCGTTACTTCCTCAAAATAAACCTACATATTTGATGGGTGTTGGTACACCGGAAAATATTCTGGAAGCGGTGGATCGTGGTGTAGACTTTTTTGACTGTGTGCTTCCTGCTCGTAATGGACGTCATGGACATGTATACACTAATGAAGGTAAATTGAATCTTTGGAATGAAAAATATAAGTTAGATGATCGTCCTATTGGTACTGATTGTGATTGCCCTGCTTGCCGCAATTATAGCCGAGCCTATATTCGTCATTTGTTGAAGGCAAAGGAAATGCTGGGAATGCGTTTGTGTGTAATCCATAATTTGTATTATTATAATCATCTGATGGAGGAGATCCGACAGGCTATCGATGAGGATCGCTATCAGCAGTTTAAGAAAGAGAAGTTAGAAGGATATAGCCGAGCGGGGAAATGATCCTTATTTTCAATTGGAGAATTTTAGAAGAGTTTGTGAATTTTACATGTTTTATCTTGACTTTGTTCAGAAACCATGTATAATTTCATAGGTAACTAGTTCGATACATTAGAGGAGGACATTCAATGTTTTTATTAGACACTGCAGCAAACGCCCAGGGTGGCGGCGGCTTGATGGGTATGCTTGGTATTTACGCCATCTTTATTGTAATTCTGTATTTCGTAATGATTCGTCCGCAGAGAAAGCGTCAGAAACAGACCGAAGCTATGCAGAACAATGTTAAGATCGGTGACTGGGTACTGCTGAACAGCGGTATGTATGGTAAGGTAGTGAATATTGTAAACGACTGCCTGATCATCGAATTTGGTACCAACAAGAACATCATGATTCCTGTACTGCGCTCTCAGATCGCAGGTGTGGAAGAACCCGATTTGACTCCCAAAAACGTTGATGCAAACAGCATCGAGCCCACTGATGCCATTGTTGGTGATGATGTGGTAGAGGATGATCTGGATGCTTACGACCAGAAAGTTCTGGAGCAGGGTGAGAAAAAAGGCCTGTTCAAAAAGAAAAAATAAGTGTAAGTTTGGTGCTTAACTCGAAATGTGATTGAGTCAAGAAAAAAATCTAAAAGTCTTAGAAAAAAGACTTGACTTAAGGCGCAAGAGTTAGTATAATTTTATGGTGCTTATAAATTGCCCTAAGGTTACAGGCACGAGAATCTGCAACTGGAGGGGAGGGTGGAGTGACATGTCAAACGTAATTGTTAAAGAGAACGAGTCATTAGATAGCGCTCTTCGTCGTTTCAAGAGAAATTGTGCCAAGGCTGGTATCATGCAGGAAGTTCGTAAGAGAGAACATTACGAAAAGCCCAGCGTGAGAAGAAAGAAAAAGTCTGAGGCTGCCAGAAAGAGAAAGTATAACTAATGCACTAAAAGGCCTTGATCCGCTAACGGATCAGGGCCTTTCGACTATCTAAAAGTTGTTACAAAGGGACGAAGTAATAAAAAACTAAAAGGAGGGAAGCATCTTGGGAAAGATTTTGGTAGTAGCGGAAAAACCGTCGGTGGGCCGCGATTATGCAAAGGTGCTAGGCTGCAAGGAGAAAGGTGAAGGTTGCTTAATCGGACCACAGTATGTGGTAACATGGGCGGTGGGTCACCTGATCGAATTATGTGAGCCTGAGGCCTATGATGAAAAATTTAAAAGATGGAATTATCGGGATCTGCCCATTATCCCTCAAACAATACAACTTCAGGTCATCAAAAATGCTAAAAAACAATATGGCATTGTAAAGAAGCTGATGAACAGTAAGGAAATCGATCGCATTGTCTGCGGTACCGATAGCGGGCGGGAAGGCGAATTGATTTTTCGATATATATATTTAATGGCAAAGTGTAAAAAGCCCTTTGATCGTTTGTGGGTCTCCAGTATGACGGAAGAGGCCATTACAAAGGGATTTCAAACACTGAAGAATGGTCATGAATATGACAACTTGTATGAGAGTGCCCGTTGTCGTAGTGAGGCGGACTGGCTTGTGGGCATCAACGGAAGTCGTGCGTACACGATCCGTTACGATGTGCTGCTTTCCATCGGTCGTGTTCAGACTCCCACTTTGGCGATGATCGTAAAACGCCAAAAGGAAATTGACGAATTTATACCAAAAGATTATTTTGAAGTAAAACTTGAACATGAAAAAGACCGCAGGTTTTCCAGTACTTGGTTCAAATTGGATCTGGATGGAAAGACCCGCGATACGCATATAGATGAAATTGGACGTGCGCAGCAAATTTGTGACATGGCAACCACAGCAGGTAAAGCGGTGGTGAAAAGTGTAACTAAGAATAAAAAGAAACAGCAGCCGCCGTTATTGTACGATCTAACGGAACTGCAGCGAGATGGAAATCGAAAATACGGTTTCTCTGCCAGCAAAGTGCTTTCAATTGCACAGGATTTGTATGAGAAACATAAATTGCTGACTTATCCACGTACTGATAGTCGATATTTGTCGGATGACATGAAGGATACCGTGCGTAATACCCTACATGCTATCAATATTCCTGAATTTCATAGCGCACTCATGGGAATTCCGCAGCTGAATTTTACGAAAAGAATTATTGACAATAGTAAGATTACTGACCATCATGCTATCATTCCTACTCCCAAGAAACCGGATCTTTCAAAGCTCTCGGACGATGAAGCTAAAATTTACCGCTTGGTAGCCTGGCGCCTTATCGAAGCTTTCTATCCGGCTTACGAATATGAGATGACGGAAGCAGTTCTGGCGGTGGAAAAAGAAACCTTTTTAGCTAAGGGTAAGGTAGTGACTCAGGCCGGTTATACTGCCCTCCATAAAGAAAAAGAAGATAAAGATGAAGAACTGCCTGAACTGAAAAAAGGGGAAGAGGTCACCATTTGTTCTGGAAAAGTAGAAAAGAAACAGACCAAGCCGCCGAGTCCTTTTACTGAGGCAACACTTTTGACGGCTATGGAATACGCTGGAAAATATATTGAAGAAGAAGCGCTGCGCGAGCAAATGGACAAGCTTTCATTGGGAACTCCGGCCACCAGAGCTTCCATTATCGAACGCCTCTTGAATGTAGGTTATATTCAGCGTAAAGGGAAATCGTTGATTCCAACTCAAAAAGGAAAAGACCTAATCAGCATTTTGCCAGATCAGCTCAAATCTCCTGAAATGACTGGTAAATGGGAACGGGCTCTTGATAAAATCTATCAAGGGAGTATGGACCCGAATCGATTTATGCAGAGCATATATCGATATGTACAGTTTATTGTAGGTGCAGCATCTGAAGAAAAACCTGTACAATTTGAGAAAGAAGAATATAAAAAGAAAGGCCGCAAGGCGGCAAAAACGACGGCATCTTCTGCCTTGGGAAATTGTCCGGTATGCAAAACAGGGCAGATCTATAAAAATAGCAAGTCTTATTACTGCAGTGGATGGAGAAAAGGATGTAAATTTACTGTATGGCAGGATAGTTTGGATCGGTATGGTCTGCATTTATCCGATGAACACATGCAGCATTTACTAAAGGGTGAACAGCTGAAAGAAAATATGACAATGCCCCAGACCCATGAACAAGGCAGTGGCGAGCTGTATTTGAGCCAGGAAGGAAGGCTGGAAATTAAAAATTTCAAAGCCGGAGTTTTGATCCCTGTGGAAAAAGATGAAAAATCACTGTAAAAATCTTGCAATTTGTGCAGGAGAGCGATATAATGAAAGCTCCAAGCGTTATGGGAAGATAGAGAAGAAACTGCAGGAAGGGCTTGGCAAAACTGCAGTGATTGGGGAGAAGAAAAATGAAACAGAGAGTTACCATATTTACCGGTCATTTTGGAAGCGGTAAGACGGAGCTTTCCATAAGGGAAGCGGTGGAATCTGCTAAACATCAAAGTACAGTGTTGGCGGATCTGGATATAATCAACACCTATTTTCGTTCTAATGAAGAACGTATATATATGGAAGAAAGAGGAGTTAAAGTATTAGCACCTCGTTTTGCTACCAGTCAGGTGGATATTCCGGCGTTGACACCGGAACTGGATGGTGCGTTTCGCAGAAATGATATTCGTCTGATCGCCGATGTAGGCGGAGACCCGGACGGCGCCAGAGTGCTTCGTCGGTATGGACGTTTTTTGCAGCCCGGTGAATATGATATGGTGTTGGTAGTTAATTTGATGCGTCCTTTTACCCGCTCTGCGGGTGAAATCGTTGAAATGGCTCGAGAGATCGAGGAGGCTTCCGGTCTTAAGATCACAGCTATGATCAATAATACGCATTTGAAAGAAGAAACTACAAAGGAAATGGTTTGGAAAGGTCAGCTGGAAGTAATGGAAGCGGCCCGTCAGCTTGGAATCGAAACTCCGGTGATTACCTGTGCGAGAGCAGAGTATATGCCGGAAGAGGCAGATCCGATGAAGAGCATTGTGCTGAAGCCGATGCTGCGCGAGCCGTGGGAACTTTCGGATGAAGTTTGAATATGAAGTACCGTTTCGGCGGTGAAAGGAGGATATTGTGGCAAAAGTAATTTTTAATGCTCATGCATGCAAAGGCTGTGGCCTTTGTGTATCAGCCTGTCCGAAAAAAATTATTGCCCTGAATCAGGAGAGTCTGAATGAAAAGGGATACGCTCCGGCGTATTGCACAGAACCGGACAAATGTATTGTTTGCGGTTTCTGCTGCACGATCTGTCCTGATATTGCAATTACAATCGAAGAATAAACACTGAAAGGTTTATGGAGGATAATATGGCTAAGATTTTGATGAAAGGTGCTGAGGCGATTGCGGAAGCCGCTATTCAGGCAGGCTGTGAAGCGTATTTCGGTTATCCGATCACTCCTCAGAACGAAGTACCCGAGTACTTTTCAAAGGTAATGCCCAAGATTGGTCGCGTATTTTTGCAGGCTGAATCTGAAGTGGCATCTATTAACATGGTTTATGGCGCAGCTTCTGCCGGTAAGAGAGTTATGACTTCTTCTTCAAGCCCCGGAATTGCGTTGATGCAGGAAGGTATTACATATTTGGCTGGTTCCAGACTGCCCTGCGTTGTTGTTAACTTCATGCGAGGCGGTCCGGGCTTGGGCGGTATTCAGCCTTCTCAGTCTGACTATTTCCAGGCTACCCGTGGTGGCGGTAACGGTGACTATTATGTACCTGTTTATGCGCCGGCTACTTTGCAGGAAATGTGTGATATGACAAAGGAAGCTTTTGACGTAGCCGAACAGTATCGTACTCCTGTTATGATTTTGGGTGATGGTATGCTTGGTCAGATGATGGAGCCTGTAGAGTTTGGCGATTATGTACCTCGTCCTCAGGCGGATATGTCTTGGGCTACCACCGGCTTCAACGGTAAGAGACCACGTAATATTTCTAACTCTTTGTATATTGATCCTGAAGAACTGGAGCAGAAGAACCATGAGTTGTTTGCTATGTACGATGAGATCAAGAAGAACGAAGTTCGTTGGGAAGAATATCATACCGAAGGCGCTGAGATTATTATTGGTGCTTATGGCACTATGGCCCGTATCGTAAAGAGCGTGATCGTGCAGATGGATAAGGAAGGCGGTCCTAAGGTTGGTTTGATCCGTCCTAAGACTTTGTGGCCTTTCCCGGACGCAGCGTTTGAAAAAGCTGCTGAGCAGGAGAGTGTTAAGGCGATCATGAGCGTAGAAATGAGCATGGGTCAGATGGTAGAAGATATTCGCATGGCAGTGAATGGAAAGAAGCCTGTTACTTTCTATGGAAGAACCGGTGGTGTAATTCCGACTGCTAAAGAAGTTAGAGAACAGATTCTGGCTTTATATGGAGGACTGAAATAATGGCTAAAGAGTTTAAGAGACCGCAGGCTTTAACCGATGCTACCTTCCATTACTGCCCCGGTTGTACCCACGGTATTGTGCATCGTTTGGTGGCAGAGACTATTGATAAGCTGGGAATCCAGTCTAAGGTAGTAGGTGTAGCTCCGGTAGGCTGCGCAGTATTCGCATATAACTATTTCAATACCGATATGGTAGAGGCATCTCATGGTCGTGCTCCGGCAGTAGCTACCGGTTTGAAGCGTGTTTTGCCTGAAAACATTGTATTCACATATCAGGGTGATGGTGACCTTTCTTCCATCGGCTGCGCAGAGATCACTCATGCAGCAAATCGTGGTGAGAACATTACCGTTATCTTCATTAATAATGCGATCTATGGTATGACCGGTGGTCAGATGGCTCCTACTACTTTGTTGGGTCAGGTAACTACTACCAGTCCTTATGGTCGTGATCCTCAGTTGGCAGGCTATCCTTTGAGTATGTCTGAAATGTTGGCTACCACTAAGGGTGCTGCTTACATTGAGCGTGTTTCTATGCATGATGTTAAGCACATCAAGCAGGCTGCAAAAGCAATTGAAAAAGCATTCCGTTATCAGGTAGAGGGCAAAGGTTTTTCTATGATCGAAGTTCTGTCCACCTGTCCCACTAACTGGGGTATGGCTCCTGTAGATGCTTTGAAATGGCTGGAAGAAAACATGATTCCTCAGTATCCTCTGGGTGTATTCAAAGATAAATATGAGGAGGAGAAATAAGATGGCAGAAGAGAGAGTTATTCTGGCAGGCTTTGGTGGACAGGGTGTTTTGTCTATGGGCAAAATCATGTGTTTCGCTGGTATGGCTAAGGATTTGAATGTATCCTGGCTGCCTTCTTATGGCCCTGAGATGCGTGGCGGTACTGCAAACTGTCAGGTAATCATTTCTGACGAAGATATTGCAGCTCCTGTGATCAATGGTGCGACCGCTGTAGTTGCTTTCAACGAACCTTCTTTGGTTAAGTTTGAAGGTGAAGCTGAAAGTGGTGCTGCTATAATTGTAAACAGTTCTTTGATCAGCCGTAAAGTTGCTCGCGATGATGTAAAAGCTTACTATGTTCCTGTAAACGAACTGGCACAAGAGGCTGGCAGCATGAAGTGTTTGAATGTTGTAATGCTGGGTGCCTATACTGCTATCTGCGGACAGGTAGAGCGCGAAGTGATTTTGAACGTATTGAAAGATATGTTCATGAAGAAAAGCGAAAAGGTATATCTGATGAATCAGAAGGCCTTTGAACTGGGAGAAAAATACGTCAAAGAGAATATGTAATGGAATGGATCTCCCGTGAGCGATTACGGGAGATCTTTTGCAAAAATGACGAACCGATAAAGGAAAAGCGTATGAAACAAGTCCTGATTTACGACTCCACATTACGAGATGGAGCGCAAGCCGAGGGCATCACCTTTTCAGTGCAGGATAAGATCAAGGTGCTGCAGGCGTTAGATCGTTTGGGTATTCCCTATGTGGAAGCGGGAAACCCGTCATCCAATCCGAAAGACATTGAATTTTTTGAACTGGCTAAGACATTGAAACTTAAGCAGGCAAAATTGGTTGCTTTTGGCAGCACTCGGCATCATGGAAAGACTGTGGAGGATGATCCATATTTGGCTAGCTTATTGGGAGCGGGAACTCCGGCGGTTGCTATTTTCGGGAAAAGCTGGGATTTTCATGTGACCGATATTCTTCAAACGACTCTGGGCGAGAATATTAAAATGATCAAAGAAACGGTGGCGTATTGTAAAGAACATGGTCGAGAGGTTGTGTTTGATGCAGAACACTTTTTTGATGGATTTAAAGCAAACCCAGTCTATGCGTTGGAATGTTTGAATGCAGCCTTGGAGGGAGGCGCTGATTTTGTTGTCCTGTGCGACACCAATGGCGGTACTATGCCCTTTGAAATCCAGATGGTTACAGAAGAGGTGAAAAAGCAGTTTCCAAAAGCTGGAGTGGGGATCCATTGCCATGAAGATACCGGAATGGCGGTTGCTTCCTCTATAATGGCCGTGCAGGGTGGCGCTTCGATGGTTCAGGGGACTTTTTTAGGCTTTGGCGAACGATGCGGAAATGCAAATTTGTGTACAATCATCGCAAATTTGCAGTTGAAGATGGGTTACGACTGCATTCCTAGAGAAAAAATGGAGGATTTAACGGATACTGCTAGATATCTGGCGGATGTGGCGAATATTTCTCTGTCAGAAAAAGAACCCTATGTAGGTAGAAGTACCTTCTCGCATAAGGGCGGTATGCATATTGATGGGGTAAATAAGAATCCAAGATCTTTTGAACATATTCAGCCGGAAGCGGTGGGCAATTCAAGACGATTGCTCATGAGTGAGATGGCGGGGCGCAGTTTGTTGCTTCGTAAACTGCAAAAACTGGCACCGGAATTAGGTAAGGAGTCGGCTGGCACAAAACGAATTTTGGACAAGTTGAAATCATTGGAGCATGCGGGATATCAGTTTGAGGGCGCTGAAAGCACATACGAAATGATTGTGCGAAAAGAACTGGGGCAGTATCAATCTTTCTTTACAATCGAGGACTTTAAAGTTATCGATGAGCAAGTGAAAGAAGGAGAGTTTAGTGCCTATGCATTAGTAAAGATCAACGTAGGTGGAAAAGTACAAACAACGGCTGCGGAGGGCGAAGGTCCTATCAATGCACTGGATAAAGCTCTTAGAAGTGCACTGGAAGTATTTTTCCCGGCAATTGGAAAGGTACATTTGAGTGACTATAAAGTTCGTGTTCTAGATTCGGAAGCGACGGCATCGCTGGTTCGTGTATTGATCGAAACGACTGACGGTGTGCAAAAGTGGAACACAGTCGGCGTTTCTCAAAACATTATTCAAGCGAGTTTGAATGCACTGGTAGATTCTTTGGAAATCAAGTTGATTCATGATCAGGAGGAGCAGCGGAATGCTGTTCGGTGAGAAATCGAAAAAAATGAAAAAAAGATGAAAATTAGTGTTGACAAATAGAACAATCTGATATATAATTGCTCTTGCCTTCGAACGAGAAGGCAAAACAATGGGCATTCGCCAAGCGGTAAGGCACTGGACTCTGACTCCAGCATTCCAAGGTTCGAATCCTTGATGCCCAGTTCATAACCGACTTGATAATAGGTCGGTTTTTGATTCACTTGATACAGTGTGGATGAAAAAGTCTGAAAAAACTTCAAGAAAAGGTGTTGACAGACGAGGTCAAGTGTGATAAGATATCATCCGTTGCGAGTTGCGGCTTCGAAAGATGCGCAAGTTGCAAATAGATCTGGGTATAGCTCAGTTTGGTAGAGCGCTTGAATGGGGTTCAAGAGGCCGCAGGTTCAACTCCTGTTACCCAGACTCGCGGTTCAAAATGAACTGCAGAACTTTGAAAATCGAACAGTGTAAC
>JAZQUJ010000002.1:0-14935 GCA_045631245.1 Bianqueaceae bacterium | reverse complement strand
ATTATATTCACTTCTACCTTTCTTATCTAAGCTCACATCCTGTATTTCCGATAACATCAAAAACCCCCTGTGACATGGCCACAGGGGGTTTATTACCTATTATTGATCTCTAAGGGAGAATTAGTTGGTGATTACCAGCTCAGTTTCCTTATCGAATACATGGATACGATTAGCATCCAGAGCCAGTTTAACCTTGTCACCATTCTTAACCTGCAGTCTGGGGTTAACTTTAGCAACCAGATCCAGATCATCAATGTTAACGTACAAATGCATTTCAGCACCCAGAAGCTCGGTAGCGTTCAGTTCTGCAACGATGCAAGAATCAGCGAACTGAGCCAGAGCAGCTTCGGTCTCATGGATGTCTTCAGGACGAATACCCATGATAACTTCTTTGCCGATGTAACCGCCATCAACAACCTTTTTAGCCTTCTCAGCGGGCAGCAGTACTTTCTGATCATGGAAGGTCAGGTATACGTTGTTGCCTTCTTTCTGAGCTACAGCGTCAACAAAGTTCATCTGAGGAGAACCGATGAAGCCTGCTACGAACAGGTTCTGGGGCTCATTGTACAATTTGATGGGGGAGTCAACCTGCTGCATCAAACCGTCTTTCATAACTACGATACGGGTACCCAGAGTCATAGCCTCTACCTGGTCATGGGTAACGTAGATGATGGTTGCTTTCAGTCTCTCATGCAGACGAGAGATCTCAATACGCATCTGTACACGCAGCTTAGCATCCAAGTTGGACAGAGGTTCGTCCATCAGGAATACTTTGGGCTCACGTACCATAGCACGACCCATAGCTACACGCTGTCTCTGACCACCGGAAAGAGCTTTCGGCTTACGATCCAACAGATGTTCGATTTCCAGAATTCTTGCAGCTTCTTTTACTCTCTGCTCGATTTCTGCTTTGGGGGTCTTTCTCAGTTTCAGACCGAATGCCATGTTATCAAATACGGTCATATGAGGATACAGAGCGTAGTTCTGGAATACCATTGCGATATCACGATCTTTGGGAGCAACGTCGTTAACCAACTTGCCGTCGATGTACAACTCACCACCAGAGATTTCTTCCAGACCAGCGATCATACGAAGGGTAGTAGATTTACCACAACCGGAGGGACCTACGAAGATAACAAACTCCTGATCCTCGATATCCAGATTGAAGTCATTAACAGCGGTCAAACCGTTGCCATATGTCTTTTTAATGTTTTTTAACTGTAAACTTGCCATAATAGCCTCCTTAGGATAATAGGGTGTTACTTTCAAATAACTAATAGTATAATACACCTTTTTTACCATTTCGGCAACTGTGTACCTTAACAAAATATAGGCCGCTAATTTGGTTAAATTGCATATAGTCTTTCGTTTTTTCTATTTTTTCCACTTTTTCCTATGCAAATTGCAAGATTTCCTGCACTAAAATTGTGAATTATGAAAAAAACAACCATTTTTCACTACACTTCCATCAAATTTGTGATATAATTCATTCATTATATTTATCAATACGTTTTGGAGGATTTTCATGAAAACAGCCCTCATTACCGGTGCCTCCCGTGGCATCGGCCGCAGCATAGCCAAATCGTTTGCTGCTTCCGGCTACCATGTTTTTGCTGTAGCCAAAACTTCGCATGATGCCTTGCTCTCCTTACAGGATGAAATTGGCTGTACTCCCATTTTAGCAGACGTTAGTGATCCCGATCAAGTAGCTTCCTTATATAATGTTATTTTTCACCACTATGATCATCTGGATGTCCTTGTGAATAATGCCGGTATCTCCCATATCGGACTGTTGCAGGATATGTCATTGGAGGAATGGGATCGCGTAATCAATACAAACCTACGCAGTGCTTTTTTATGCAGTAAATTTGCTCTTACTTCTATGATCAGTCGCCAAACCGGCTGTATCATCAATATTTCCTCCATGTGGGGACAGCGTGGTGCCTCCTGCGAAGTGGCCTATTCTGCTTCCAAGGGTGGACTTGATGCCTTTACCAAAGCTTTAGCGCAAGAAGTAGCTCCCAGTGGCATCCGAGTAAACGCCATCGCCTGTGGTGCCATCGATACCGACATGAACCGCTTCCTCTCTCTCGAAGAACGAACTGAATTGGAGGAGGGAATCGGACTAGGACGTTTTGGTACCCCTCAGGAAGTGGCCGATTTAGCTCTCTATTTAGCCAGTGACAAAAGCACCTATCTAACCGGTCAGGTTATCACTTTAGATGGTTGCTTTTAAATTGGTTGAATTATATTTTCCAGCACTTCAAACTGTCCTGTAACCGGATCTCGCTCTGTGTAATCTATTGCTACCGCTCTTTCTGCACAGTACCGGATCATCATTTTCCGCTCCCGTCGACCAATAGCCCGAAGCAGTTCTGCTGCCTCCAGCTTTTGCTCCCTTCGGGAGCTTTCTTGTTGTAATCGCTCCGGCAATTGAGCCAATGATTGCAATGCCTTCGGCAACCGATCAGATGGTGTTGCTGCATAATGATCCAATAAAAGAGCCTGTTTCAATTGCAGACTGTTTTCAAACTGTTCACTATATGCAGCCATTTCATCAAATAACTCAGTCAATCCCATAGCTGAAAAAATGAGTCCCTTACCGCGGAATATTTCAGAAATCTTTTCCATCATGACAAAAGGACCCGAAAAATGTTTTTCCAATAGGCTCAGGAACCGTTTGAAGCGTCCCGAATTGTATAATCGTTCCAACACGTCTTCAATACATTTTAATCGATACAACTCCACAGGTGACAAAAATCGATTAGACAGAATTTCATAGGGCGCATGTGCTGAAAAAGCATAATCGTAAGTTTTCACTAACTGATTCATGGGGGCTCCGGTGAGAAGTTTTAAAAATCCCAATTGGAATTGATGCGCTCCCATGTGATATACATCATCGAAGGATTTCGCAAAACGCACATAACCTTCCAAGGGAAGACCTGCGATTAGATCCACATGGATATTGCTGTTTCCTGCTTCCACCAATCTTTTTACATTTCGAAATACTCTGTCAAGCCGATCAGTACGACCACAGGCTCGTAAAGTTTCCGGATTGGTGGACTGAATACCGATCTCTAGCTGGATTCTCCCTTTTGGCATTTGTACCATAATATCCACCAGTTCTTCAGAAAGCAGGTCCGCTTCTACTTCAAAATGGAAATTAGTGATACTTTCCTCCGGAAGCTGTTGTATCCACTTCAAAATTTGAACTGCCCGCCTCGGATGACAATTGAAGGTACGATCCACAAATTTGATTTGAGGTACACCATGTCTCTCCAAATCGGCCAATTCTCGCAACACGCGTTCCAACGGCAATTCTCGCACGCCATGTTCCGCAGCTGACAGGCAATAGGCACATTGGAAAGGGCAGCCTCGCGAAGCTTCATAATATAATATACGATTTTTGAATGGCGTCAAATCTTCATATATATAAGGAAGTTCTTCCAAATCAGGAATCGGTTCCGCATGAAATGCTTTACCATTTTGATAGATTTTCCACGCCTTCGGCAGTTCTTCTTCCCGGCCATTACTTTTAGCCAGAAGGCTAAAAAAGACTCGCTCTCCTTCTCCCTCCATCACGGCATCGTAGACTTCTTCTGCAAATTCTTTTCCTTCCAAGCCATAGGAAACCTCTGGGCCACCTAACCAAATATGCAGATTCGGCTTTGCTTTTTTCAAATCAGCGCAAAGTTTTCTTACCATCTCTACGTTCCATATGTATACCGAAAACGCCACCACATCCGGTTTTTCCGCCAATATCTCGTAGTAAATGGATTCAAGACTTTGATTGATACCAAATTCTCGTACTGCTACCGTTCCCACAGAAAGAGACAGCCGCTTTTCATAAGCGGCTGCACTTTTTTGCAATGAATAAACAGCGGCATTGGTGTGAATATATTTCGCATTGATCGCCACAATCAGAGTTTTCATTGACGCAGTTTCTCCCACACTTCGCGATTCTTTTCAACGATTTGCTCATTATAAACAAAGAAGTTGACAGCCTCCGCGCCACCGGCCATGGTCTGATCGATGGCTTCTCCCAGCAACGGATCATCCAACTGAATGATCGGTACCAGCTGTTCTTTCGGGCACATAATGCGCGCTCTTTCCGTTTCGCGTTTCAGTATTCTGGTAGACAGACCCGCCATCATATCTTCCGGTTTTTCATAACCGGTGAGTTCATGACCTACAAAGCCTCCCACCATGCGGATGCGCTGCTCTTCCGTCAGATCCACTGCCCCTTCCAACATACGCAGCATATCTGCTAATTCCACATTCAAACACGCCGGGCCATTGGGATCCTCATAGCAACGATACAGCATAGGTGCAATAATATCCATCTGGCCCTGCAGATCTCGATAGTTCTGTCCCACCAGATCACTCAATGCCGGTGCAAAAATGTAAATACCAGCCTTCAAATCAGGATTTACCTCTTTAACCGCTGTCACAAAATCCAACAGATGCTCTGTAGTGGCTGCTCTTCTAAACTGCAACCATTCCTGAATACCATAATAAAACGGCATTAAATCCAACTTTTTACCATGCACAAAATCGTGTAGAGTAGCCACAGCCATTTTCATCTCGTCCACATCGAAACCCATGTTTTTCGCTTTAGCCATACATTCCGGGCAAAAGCAGGTAAATAATGCATCCGTCGTCTTACCGGATGTAGGTGATGCAAAACGAGCGCCATCGATCAAAATTCCCTTAATACCGGGAGTGGCCGCCATGCGGCGAATCTGTTCCAAATTATAGCTTCTGACTTCCTTTCGTGTGGGACATGTGGAGCCAAACCATTCATGATGGTTTCCCCAAGGATCCTGCGCCAACCACTGGTCTCCTTTGAACTCCGGTCCGCGATAAGCACCGCTGCAGATATAATAATCCATCCCTTGGGACAATACCGCCTCTGACGATGCAGTTCCTCCCACTACCGCTTTAAATCCAAGTTCCTTTAAATGTTTTGCTCCTTTTTCAGGATCCGGTCCAAGACCATGCATCCATAGTTCTGTCATCTTAATACCTCAAAATTATCTTTCATAGTGGCCAGCATCACAGCCTTAATGGTGTGCATGCGATTTTCTGCCTCTTCAAACACCACAGACTGGCTGCTTTCGAATACCTCATCGGTCACTTCCATATCGGTAATACCAAATTTTTCATACACACCTTGAGCCGTTTGGGTTTTTAAATCATGAAAAGCTGGGAGGCAATGCATAAAAATTGCATGTTCTCCTGCGATCTGCATCACTTCTTTCGTTACCTTATACGGCGTCAGATCCGTAATACGCTCCTGCCATACATAAGCAGGCTCACCCATGGATACCCATACATCTGTATATATCACATCGGCCCCGACCACTGCTTCCTGCACATTTTCACTCATGGTTACACTGCCGCCTGACTTTTCCGCTTCCTTGCTTGCATAGGCAATGAGTTCTTCTTCGGGGAAGTATTTTTTGTTCGTGCAAGCCACAAAGTGAAGTCCTAACTTAGCACAGGTGATCATCAAGGAATTACCCATATTGTAGCGGGCATCCCCCATGTATACAAATTTACGACCTTTTAAATTTCCGAAATGTTCACGGATGGTAAGCATATCGGCCAGCATTTGAGTTGGATGAAATTCATTGGTCAAACCATTCCAAACAGGAACACCTGCATATTTGGCCAGTTCAACTACTTTTTCCTGTTCGTAGCCTCGATATTCGATTCCATCATACATCCGGCCCAATACTCTGGCAGTATCGGCAATACTTTCTTTTTTACCCATTTGACTGCTAACGGAATCCAAATACGTACTATCCATACCCAAGTCATTCGCTGCTACCTCAAAGGCACAGCGGGTACGGGTACTGGTCTTTTCGAACAATAAAGCCACCTGATAGCCCTCCAAATAACGATGGGGCTCTCTCTTTTTCTTTTTATCTTTCAAATATGCAGAAAGATCTAATAAATATTCAATCTCTTCTGCTGTATAATCTTTAAGGGTCAGAAAATGTCTTCCATAAAAGTTCATTTTTGTATCCTCCTTATAAGTACTAGTCTCTATGATACTCTTTTACCGACCGATTAGCAAGAAAAAAATTTAAAATTCTTGTAAAATAGGGGTTGCATTTTTATGTATAGAGATGTATAATTATGCCTATCACTTACAGCGAAGGCCTAATGATGGTTTAGGCAAAGAATAAATGCATGGCATTTTATTAAGAAGTTTATTTTATTTTCAAAGGAGTTTATTATCATGGCGAAAGAAAAAGTTGTATTGGCATATTCCGGCGGTTTGGATACCACTGTTATCATTCCGTGGCTGAAAGAAAACTACGATTATGATGTAGTTGCTGTATGTATCGATGTTGGTCAAGGTAAAGAGACCGATGGTCTGGAAGCTCGTGCTTTGGCAAGTGGTGCCTGCAAGTACTACTGCTTGGATGTAACTGAGGAATTCATCACCGATTATATCTACCCCACTTTGAAAGCCGGTGCCATTTATGAAACCACCTACATGCTGGGTACTTCCATGGCTCGTCCTTTGATCGCAAAGGTTCTGGTTGATGTGGCTAAGCAAGAAGGTGCTGTTGCTATCTGCCATGGTTGCACCGGTAAAGGAAACGATCAGGTTCGTTTCGAACTGACTATCAAAGCTTTGGCTCCTGAGCTGCAGATCATTGCTCCTTGGAGAATTTGGGATATTCAGTCTCGTGAAGAAGAAATCGCTTACTGTCAGGAACGTGGTATTGAGTGCCCCATCAAATCTGGCGACAGTTATAGCCGTGACCGCAACATCTGGCACATCAGCCACGAAGGTCTGGAACTGGAAGATCCCAGTCAGGCTCCCAACTACGATCGTCTGCTCAAATTGGGTGTAACTCCTCAGGCTGCTCCCGATGAGGCTACTGCTATTACTCTTGACTTTGAAAAGGGTGTTCCCGTTGCATTGAATGGTGAGAAAATGGATCCCGTTAGCCTGCTGAAGGCGCTGAACAAACTGGGCGGTGAAAACGGTATCGGTATCACCGACATTTTGGAAAACCGTGTTGTTGGTATGAAATCCCGTGGCGTATATGAGACTCCCGGCGGAACCATCATGTTTAAAGCTCACGAACAACTTGAACATATGTGTCTGGACAAACAGACCTATGCTTACAAACAGCAGGTTGCTGTTAAATACGCTGAACTGGTTTACTCCGGAGAATGGTTCACCCCTCTGCGTGACGCTTTGGCTGCCTTTGTGGACTCCACTCAGGAAGTAATTACCGGTACTGTAAATCTGGTTCTGTACAAGGGCAATATTATTCCGGCCGGCTGCACCTCTCCCTACTCTCTGTATAGCGAGAGCATCGCAAGCTTCACCACAGGCGAGCTGTATGATCATAAAGATGCCAACGGTTTCATCAACCTGTTCGGTCTGCCCATGAAGATCCGTGGAATGAAGGGATTAACCAAGGTTTGATAATAAACTTCTTAAAAGAAAAAAGACACTCATTTGAATGTGAGTGTCTTTTTTCTATGCGTGAATCCATCTGGAATTACAGCCATATGTCTCTTCCTTCAAAATATTCATAATATCGCACCTTGGAAACCAGTTCATCATCCAAGTGAAGGTATTTACACACATCAATAAAATAGTCATCGGACATGCTGGCAATGAAATCTGTTACGATCTCGCTGGCATATTCTGTAATTTCCTTTCCTTTGGGATCCCAGTAATATTTTCCCATCGCCGGATCTCTTAAAAAATGAAAGTAAACCGGCGAATTTTCATCTTCCTTTTGAAGATCATCAAACAACTTTTCGTACAGCAATTTCATCAGCGGTTTAATGATTCCATAATAAGGATCATTGAGCTGAAGATCAGAATAAATGATAGAATAGTTCTCATTTACCAGATCTTCAAAATCTTCAAATACCTCTTTATCCATATTCAAAGTGGGAGAATTAATACTGTTTTTGATCAGATTTGCCACCAGATTAGAAATGATATCACTATTTTTAGTACCGATCAAACGTCGTTCCTTAAACTTCTTTTCATTGATCATGCCTGCATGGAACAGATCCTCTCGGTCTTTACCCGCATAGGCAATACGGTCACTGATACGTACTACACAGCCTTCCAAAGTATTAGGACGCAGTGTTCTATGAAAGTTCTTTGATAAATAACAATTTTCCAAGAGTTCATCAAATTCTTCAAAGGTATTTAATTCAGAGGGAGTATATTCCTTATAGCCTTTTTCACCATTATGGGACAAAATACCGCTCAAGGTCTGCAGAGAAATTTCGTTTCCTAAAATATACCGAAATAACCTGGCACTGTGTACGTTATGATTAAAAAATCTTTCCGGCCGCCCCTCTTTCCTACAGGCTTCCTGATAACATTCACACAAAAAATCCTCCCCTTTATGACCAAAGGGGGTGTGACCCATGTCGTGTCCCAGAGCGATAGCTTCGATCAAATCCAAATTCAGATTCAAAGCTCTGCCTATAGTTCTGGCAATTTTAGAAACGAACTGTACATGCAGGGCACGCCGAGTCAGATCATCATTTTTATAGAAAGAAAACACCTGCGTCTTATCGGCATATCGATTATATAGCGGATTAAATAAAACCAAATCCACATCATACGAATAGGGTGGTCTGATGATGTCAAACTTAGGACGCTTGTTTCTAATCGCGCTCTTATTTTTCGCTGCATAAGGCGATAACTTATTATCATTCTCCTCTGTGATCGATTCTAAATACTTTTTTTCCCCTTCTGAAAAACTAAAAAACTGACTCATCGCTCCCCTCCTCTCTTTTATGACTCAACTTTCGATTAAAAAGGCATCAAGCGCCTTCCCACAGCCATTCATCGTTGTAGGAAAGCGCTTGATCATATTCATTAAATTTTTTCCCAGATCGTTCCCTCACGGGTATCTTTGATCATAATACCTTTTGCTGCCAGTTCCTCGCGAATCGCATCGGCCGTTGCAAAATCTTTAGCTTTCTTAGCCGCTTTGCGGTCTTCAATACGAGCCAGAACATATGCTTCCAGTTCAGCATCCACACCAACAGCCTCTTCCTCACGCTTCTTGGTCAAATCCAAAGAAAGTACACGATCAAAATCATCGGCCAACACCAGCTTGGTTGCATCGCTGATATCATCTTTCAGCATGTCATACAGAACAGTTAAACCGGAAGAAGTATTCAGATCGTTGCCCACAGCCTCCACGAACTTATCGTGATACTCAGCAACCTTGGCTGCATCGGCCTCACCTTCGGACTTCAAATTCTTAATACGATTCAACAGCTTCTGATAAGCAGATGCCACGTTATCCAAAACTTCGTAGCTAAACTCCAAAGGTTTACGATAATGGGACTGCAAGCAGAACAAACGGTATACCAGAGGATCATAGCCTTTGCTTTCCAACAGAGAAACCGTAAGGAAATCACCTTTAGATTTACTCATCTTACCGGAACGGTCGTTCAGGTGCTGTACATGAAACCAATGCTGACACCACTGATGACCCAAGAACGCCTCGCTCTGAGCGATCTCGTTGGTATGATGAGGGAAAATGTTGTCTACACCGCCACAGTGAATGTCCATATCTTCACCAAGATGCTTGATGGCAATACTGGAGCACTCAATATGCCAACCGGGATAACCAACGCCCCAGGGGCTGTCCCACTTCAATTCCTGATTGTCAAACTTCGACTTAGTAAACCACAAAACGAAGTCGCTTTTATTGCGCTTATTTTCATCCTGTTCAACATCATCACGCACGCCCACCATCAATTCTTCTTCCTCATGACCGGTCAAGGCATGATAATTGGAAAGTTTGGAGGTATCAAAATAAATATTCTCACCTGCCTGATAAGCGTAGCCCTTTTCCAACAGAGTTTCGATCATATGGATGAACTCGGGAATACAGCCGGTGGCGGGTTCCACAATTTCAGGTTTTTTAATATTCAGCTTATTACAATCCCCGAAGAATGCTTCAGTATACATCTGCGCGATTTCCATAACGGTCTTCTTTTCACGTTTAGCACCCTTCAGCATTTTATCCTCACCGGTATCAGCATCACTGGACAAATGACCAACGTCGGTAATGTTCATAACACGTTTTACTTCATAACCGGCATAGTTCAAATATTTTTCCAACACGTCTTCCATAATGTAGCTGCGCAGATTGCCAATGTGCGCAAAATGATACACAGTAGGTCCGCAGGTGTACATTTTCACCTGTTTACCGTGCAGGGGTTTAAATTCATCTACCTTTTTGGTTAATGTATTATATAACTGCATAATATCCTCCTAAATACACATTTTATTCTTATTTCAATGTTCCAGCGATCCATTCCTTTTGCAAAGCAATGACCGACTGTCCCATTACGCTTTCAAATTCTTCACCATTATATACACGAAGTACTTGATCCAAGCCCTCATTTTTCGCCAAATACTGCACAAAAGAACCGGCATATATACAATAGGATACCCGATACCTCGCTGCCTCGTCTGGTGTTTCCATGCTGCTCATGGTTTTCAGCATATCGCCAAGAACAAGTGCATCTTCAAAGGAACCGGATTCATATAGAACCCGCGCCAGCGCGGAAACATCGGCATATTCCGCCTTTTCCCCATCCTCCGCAGTTCGCATTGCATCCAGCTCTGACAAAACACTTCCATAAGAATCCAGCAGGCTTTCTCCGGTCATATCGGCCCCATAGGCAGCCAGACCTTCTCTGAGCCAATCCTGGACATTGATTCCCGCCATTACTTGGATCATATAATTCGTATAGGGCTGTTCCACGGTCTCATAAAAATAAATATCCAAAGCATTCTCAGAAATCTGAGTCAGACCGTCACCTGCATAAATACAACATCGAAGCTTTTCCTCCAGGCTATAGCCCTCACCTAAGAAGTCCTTTGCATTGTTGTAGGCCTGTTCCAACCGATATACAGCCCAATCTCTGGCAATTTTCTCCTCCAGAATGCCCTTTTCAATGGTGATCTGCAGTTCATCCGTCTCCACCGTAACCACGGTTTCCGACTGAACATATTCATAGCTTTTCGGTGCTTTCTCTTCTTTACAGCCGACCAAGCTTAGCGTCAGCAAAAAAAATATAAGCACACCGCACATTCTTCTCATTTTTTCTTTTTTCATTTTTGCCTCCAATTGACCTTGGATGTCTCTCTATTATACATCGAATTTCCCAATCCTGCAATAGTTAAGGCACATCTAAAATTTTTAAAATCCCTTGTGAATTTACCTGCTTTGGGGTATAATAGTGCAAAGTAAGAGTGAATCTGGCTGGATCTATGTCCAGACGAGCATATGAAAGGAGATCAAATCCGTAATGCGTAATTTCAGAGAAGTATTAGACAAAGAACAGGTTAAAGAACTGCTTACCAAAATCAAAGGCGAAGAAAAGAAACAGAAAAAGACCATCCTTTGGGTGATTTTGGCCGCTGTTGCTGTATCTGCTGTTGTAGCCTTTTTCGTAGTTCGTTATTTCACTGAGCATGATTGCTGCGAAAGCGATTGTGATGATGACTTCGACTATTTAGAAGACGAAGATGACATCATCGAAGAAATCGTTGAAGAAGAAGTTTTAGATGCCGCTCAAGAAGCTGCTGAAGAGGCACCCGAAGAGATTGCTGACGCTGTCGAAGAAGCTGCTGAAGAAGTAACCGAATAAACCATATCATATCAAAGGAATTGTAACATGAAAGAACGTGTCCTGCTTCAGGGCGTTGTTTCGGAGGTTCAATTTCCCAATAAAGGAAAGCTAATACCGGCGGATGAGCAGCCGTCCATTACCGAAGTTGCTCCTCCCGCCGGCATTTTGTATGTAGAACCCACCAAAACATATGGCCCTCTCTCCATCAAAAATGCCCTGCCCGGTCAGAAATGGCTGGTCAACACCCATAAAAACGGCCGTCGCAGCCACGAAGCCTATCCTCTTCGTTTGCTGGAGCGCGCCCCCTATGAAATCGATGCTCCCTGCCCACATGCTGCCTACTGTGGCGGTTGTTCCTATCAAACCGTTCCCTATGAAATTCAGGCTCAGTGGAAAGAAAAACAGGTGAAAGACCTGCTCTCCCCTGTGATTGGCATGGAAGAAGCTGAGTGGCTTCCCTTGCAGCACAGCCCACTGGAGTTAGCTTATCGTAACAAAATGGAATTTTCCTTCGGCGACGCTGAAAAAGATGGTCCTCTTACTCTCGGACTTCACAAGCGCGGCGCCGCTCACGACATTATTTCCGTACCCGAATGTCAACTGGTGCATCCGGATATCCGCCTGATTCTTGCTGCCACCGAAAAGTTTTTCCGCGAGAGCGGCCTTCCTTATTATAAGAACCGTACTCACGAAGGCATCCTTCGTCATTTGGTGGTGCGCCGCAGTTTTGCCACCGGTGATGTGCTGGTGAATCTGGTGACCACCTCCGCTCTGGCACCCGCTGCCGAGGGCAGCAACCAACCGGCGCTGAACGATTACATCGACATGCTTTGCAAGTTACAGCTGCAGGGCCGCATTGGCGGTGTGCTCCACACACTGAACGATACTCTGGGTGATGTGGTACAAAAGGACGAGCTATATGTGCTCTACGGCGAACCTTCTTTGATGGAACGTCTGCTGGATCTGGAGTTCAAGATCTTCCCCTTCTCCTTCTTCCAGACCAACACCCTGGGTGCCGAAAAACTGTATTCCATCGTTCGCGATTTTGCCGGTGACGTAAGCGGTAAGACGGTATTTGATCTGTACTGCGGTACCGGTACCATCGCCCAGGTTATGGCAGCCGCCGGTGCCGAAGAGGTAACCGGTATTGAAATCGTGGCAGAAGCCATTGACGCCGCTAAAGATAACGCTGCTCTGAACGGTTTGGACAACTGCCACTTTATGGCCGGTGATGTACTGGCTTTGGTAGACACACTGGAATCCAAACCGGATCTGATTGTGCTGGATCCTCCCCGCGACGGTATCAACCCTAAGGCACTACCTAAGATCCTGGCTTACGAACCACAGCAGTTCATTTATGTTTCCTGCAAACCCACCTCGCTGGTACGAGATCTTCCTGCCTTTGTGGAGGCAGGTTATCATATTCGTCAGGTACGCTGCTGTGACATGTTCCCCATGACGGTTCATGTGGAGACAGTCGTACTTTTAAGCAAATAAAGATAACACCACTCAATCAAAAGTAAAAAAAAGCACAGCTTGCAGTCTGCTTGACTATAAGCTGTGCGTTTTTGATTACACAATTTTTACTCGAAGGCAATAAGCCTCGTCGATCTTAGGCGCCCTGCGCCTCTACTTTTACGCTGCGGTCCAGCTTTCTCTTTACGATCACGAAACAAATCGCATGAGCTGCCGCTGTGATTGCCCAGGAAATAGGATAGGATGTGTACAGGGTCTCCAGCGTCGGATTCGCAGCGAACACAGTGAAGATCCATAGGATTCGGAATCCACAGGCACCTGCCAAGGATACGATCATGGGCATGATTGAATATCCAAGACCACGGTTGCAGCCCATGATAACATCCATCATACCGCAGATGAAGTAGGTGGGCGCGATGATCCACATACGTTTCAGACCAAAGGTTACCACGTCCGCGGTATCGGAATAGATACTCAAAAGCTGTGTATCGAAGAGCAATGCCAAGCCGCCCAGAACTACACCAATAATTGCAACCAGACCAACACCGGTCACTGCTACACGGGTGATACGCTTGTATTGTTTCGCTCCCAAGTTCTGGCTGATAAAGCTGAGCACCGTCTGATAGATCGCATTCATACCCATGTAGATAAAGCCTTCGATATTGGCTGAAGCACTATTACCCGCCATAGCCACGGAACCAAAGGAGTTTACAGAAGACTGAATCAGCACGTTGGATACATTGAACAGCGCACCCTGCAGTCCTGCGGGCAAGCCAATTCGGATCATACTGATCAACTTATCTTTATAAATATGAAGCTGCTTCACTTCCACGCGGCACAATCCGTCCATTCGAAGCAGGCAGGCCATAACCAAAATAGCAGAGATTGCCTGAGATGTTACGGTAGCAATCGCTACACCGGCTACACTCATATGGAAAAACACAACCAAGATCAAATTCAGCACTACATTCACCACACCGGCAAAGGCCAGAAAGTACAAGGGCCGTTTGGTATCACCGGTGGATCGCATGATTGCAGAACCAAAGTTATAAAGCATGGTAAAGGGCATGCCGGCAAAATAAATACGAATATATAAGGTGGATAAAGGAAGCACGTCGTCCGGAGTTCCCATCAAAGTCAGCAGCGGAGCCGCCAAGGAAATTCCCAGCACCACCAGCATCAAGCCACTCACGATACTTACCAGCACCGCTGTATGAACCGTTTCATGGGTATTCTGCGCGTCTCTTGCCCCTAAATATCGGGCCACCAGTACATTAACACCGATCGAAAGACCATTGAACACACTGACTAATAAATTGATTAGCGAAGAAGTCGATCCCACCGCTGCCAATGCGTTACTTCCGGCAAATCGTCCTACCACTACAATATCTGCTGCATTAAACAAAAGCTGCAGAATACTGGACAGCATCAGCGGGATCGCAAACACCAGCATCTTACTGAGGATCGGGCCGCTGCACATATCCATTTCATATGATTTTTTACGCATTTCATTCTCTCCCGTCTTGAAAAAGTATGACAAAACCATTATAATAATCGCTGATTGAATATGCAAGCTTTTATTGAAAAACTTTTTAAAGGGAGAATTCCTATGACAGATTATCAACTGCTGGCTGACCAGCTCCAATCCCTTACTGAAGATGAACGCTGCTTTATGCCGAATTTAGCCAATGCCAGCGCCCTGATCTATCAATCTCTGCCGGATTTAAACTGGGCCGGCTTCTATTTGACCGAATTTCCTCAGGATCCCGCTGTTGATCCAGTATTAGTATTGGGTCCC
>JAZQUJ010000001.1:0-7540 GCA_045631245.1 Bianqueaceae bacterium | reverse complement strand
CCTGCTTCTATTTTCATGACTCAGGCTAAGGATCAGATGGCTGCTGATGCGATCTACTACGGCTGCGACGGTTTCGACGGTCTGGAATCTGCAGATGGTTTTGACATCAATGCGATTCCGCAGGAAATCACCATGCTGTCTCACTTCAACTCCAAGGCTACCGAGGGTGCTGCTGCTGAGTTCATCGCTAAGTATACCGAAAAGTACGGTGCTGACACTCTGAATCAGTTCGGTGCTTCTGCATATGACTGCGTATACGCTCTGTACTATGCAATGGAAGCTGCCATCGAAGATGGTAAAGAAATCAATGTAACCATCTCTGCTTCCGACCTGTGCGACATTCTGAAAGCACAGTTCACCGGCGATTTCACCTACAGCGGTGTAACCGGCGAAAACATTGCTTGGCAGGATAACGGCTACGTTGATAAGGCTGCCATCAAGTACGTACTGAAAGAAGCTAACTAATTATTTAGGAAGCAAAACTCAGAAACATAATTTCAGAAACATAATTCTGATACGAAACACCAAGAATCAATTTGCCGATCGGACTCTGTTCGTATCGGCAAATTGTATTCATGACATCTGCTTTGAATTCGGTCAAATGGATCCAAAGCATTGCGATTTGCGACGAAGCGCCGCAAATTGATGCGTACTTGTACGCGCAAAAGCGCTTCGGAATGAAGGAAAATCCTATGCAAATTATTGAAACTTTGATTAACGGACTCAGCTCCGGCGGTACCTATGCTATGATCGCCCTTGGTTATACCATGGTTTACGGTATTGCAAAAATGCTGAACTTCGCCCACGGTGATGTTATCATGGTAGGCGGCTACACGATCTATGTAACCATGGCTGCCATGGGTCATCCTCTGTTGGGACTTTTGGCTGCAGTGGTATTCTGTATCCTGCTGGGTATGGGTATCGAAAAGGTAGCCTATAAACCTCTGCGTGGTGCTTCTCCTCTGGCGGTTCTGATCACCGCCATCGGCGTAAGCTATCTGCTGCAGAGCACCGCTCAGATGATCTTCGGCTCTGCTCCGAAGATGGTAATTCTGGCCGACATGGGCAACCTGGAAGTAGCAGGCTTGAAGATCCCCATGTATGTTGTGATTACCCTGATCGCTTCCATTATCGTAATGGTGGTGCTGACCCTGTTTGTAAAGCTGTCCAAAACCGGTCGTGCCATGATCGCCGTATCCGAGGATCGCGGCGCTGCACAGCTGATGGGCATTAACGTAAACGGTATTATCACCCTGACCTTCGCCATTGGTTCCGGTTTGGCGGCCTTGGCAGGTTTCTTCATGCTGCTGAAGTCTCCCAGTTTGACCAACACCCTGGGTGCTATGCCCGGTATTAAAGCTTTTACTGCTGCGGTTATCGGCGGTATCGGCTCTATTCCCGGTGCTATGGTGGGCGGTATCCTGTTGGGTATTGTAGAAGCAGTATCCTTCAAGATTCCTGTAATCGCACCTTACACCGATGCCATTGAGTTCATGATCCTGATCGTGATCCTTCTGGTGAAACCTTCCGGTATCCTGGGTAAAGTAAGAAGGGAGAAGGTATAATGGCTAAAGCAAAGAAACAGATCAACTGGAAACAGTATTCGAATTATATCGTGATCGCGGCTCTTACCGTGATCCTGTCCATTCTGTCCTTCACCGGTATGATGGAATCTTCCACCATTTATTTGCTTGAGAAGATCATCATTGCCGTTATGCTGGCAGTTTCCCTCAGCGTGGTGGTTGGCTTCCTGGGCGAGCTTTCCCTGGGTCATGCTGGCTTCATGTGCGTGGGTGCATACCTGGGCGGTAAGATGGCCTGCCTGTTGGAGCCTGCCCTGGGCAACAGCTTCCTGGTCCTGCTGATCGCTGTGTTGGTGGGCGGTGCCATTGCTGCCATCTGCGGTATGATCATCGGTCTGCCCGCTCTGCGATTGAAGGGTGACTATCTGGCCATTGTAACTCTGGCTTTCGGTGAGATCGTGAAGTCTATCTTCATGAACTCCAGCAGCGAGTCCTTCGGCGGCTCTCTGGGTCTGGACACTCCCCGTTACGACAAAAACACGTTGTTCATCATTGCGCTGGTACTGTTGCTTGGCTGCCTGGCGGTGATCCAGAACCTGATCCGTTCCAAACACGGACGTGCAATCACCTCCATCCGTGACAACGAAATTGCCGCTCGCGCCACCGGTATCAACGTTACGAAATACAAACTGTCGGTATTCACCATTGCCGCTTTCTTTGCCGGCATTGCCGGCGTGCTGTACAGCGCCAGCAACTACACCGTGCAGAGCACTAAATTTGGCTATAACTACTCCATCGAGATTCTGGTTATGGTCGTGCTGGGCGGCATGGGCAGCATCAACGGTTCCATTATTGCAGCGACCTTGGTTACCGTACTGGACGTTAAGTTACAGACCATTCTGACCGGCGATCTGGCTGTGCTGCAGGATCTACTGTATGCACTGGTACTGATCGTGCTGGTTATTTATAATAACGCTCCCGCGTTAAAGAACTTCCGCGAAACTCATAGCCTGAAGGCTCTGTGGTACAAGATCACCAAGAAGGGTGATCCGGCAAACCAGGGCGATGACGAGGCAAAATGGGATCGTGTACCCACTAAGATCGAGATGAATGAGGTGCTGTCCGTTGAGCTGCAGCCTCAGCAGTCTACGGTGAATCCGGATCGAAAGGGGGCTAAGTAATGTCTGACATTATTTTGAGAACCGAGAATCTGGGCATTTCCTTTGGCGGTCTGAAGGCCGTACAGGGACTAAACCTGGAGATCCATAAAAAACAGTTGTATGGTTTAGTAGGCCCCAATGGTGCCGGTAAGACCACCGTGTTCAACATGCTGACCGGTGTGTACAAACCCACCACCGGCCGTTTCTTCCTGGATAGTGAAGATCTGACCGGCCGCAGTCAGGAGGCCATCAACCATAAGGGCATTGCCCGTACTTTCCAGAATATCCGTCTGTTTAACAACATGACTGTAATCCGAAACGTTCTGGTAGGTCTGCATAACCAGCCCGAATTCAAATGCTCCATGATCGAGAGCATGCTGCGTCTGCCTCGCCACTTCAGCTGCGAGAAGCGCATGCGTGAAAAAGCTCGTGAGATTCTGCGCATCGTTGGTCTGGATGAAGAGCGCAATATGCTTTCCTGCAATTTGCCCTATGGTAAACAGCGTAAGCTGGAGATTGCCCGTGCACTGGCTACCAATCCGAAGCTGCTTCTTCTGGATGAACCCGCTGCCGGTATGAATCCCAACGAGACCGAGGATCTGATGAATATTGTAACCCGTATCCGAGATGAATTTGACATGACGATTCTGATGATCGAGCATGACATGAAGTTCGTTTCGGGCCTGTGCGATGAAGTCACAGTACTGAACTTTGGTACCGTACTGGCACAGGGTGATACCAAAACCGCCTTGAACGACCCTGAAGTAATCAAGGCCTACATTGGAGGTTAAGCGCATGGCATTATTAGAAGTAAAAGACCTGCAGGTCTACTACGGCGTAATTCAGGCGCTGAAGGGTATCAGTTTTGAAGTTAACGAAGGTGAGATCGTAACCCTGATCGGTGCTAACGGTGCCGGCAAGACCACCACCATGCAGAGTATCATTGGTTTGATTCCTTCCCGCGGTGGCAGCGTGATCTTTGATGGTCAGGACATTACCAAGACTCCCTGTCACAAGATCGTTCGCTCCGGCCTGGCTCAGGTTCCGGAAGGACGCCGAATCTTTCAGGAACTTTCCGTATATGATAACCTGCTGATGGGTGGTTTTTCCCAGAAGGATAAAGCTCGTTTGAAACAGGATATCGAGTCCATCTATGAGCGCTTCCCCCGTTTGGCAGAGCGCCGCAACCAGATCGCCGGAACCCTTTCCGGTGGTGAGCAGCAGATGCTGGCCATGGGTCGTGCCATGATGAGCCATCCGAAGCTGCTGCTTCTGGATGAGCCTTCCATGGGTCTGTCTCCCTTGCTGGTGGATCAGGTATTTGAGATCATCAAGGACTTCCGCGACGGCGGTACCACCGTGCTGCTGGTTGAGCAGAATGCAAGTAAGTCCCTTGCCATTTCCGATCGTGCCTATGTTTTGGAATTGGGTCAGATCGTGCTGTCCGGTACCGGCGCAGAGCTGGCGGCCAGCGAAGAAGTAAAGAAAGCCTATTTGGGTGGTTAAGTATAAAAATAAAAGGTTTTGCACAGCTACAGTGGTATGCTGCGCAAAACCTTTATTTTTTTGGTAAAACGGTGGATGACGGACCCTGTCTTTTTTGCTTGTGAGTCTGTGGCGGTGGTGGCTGATTTACTTCATGGTCGGGCTTAGTAAGGTAGATAACCATGTAGTCATTTTCCAAATGACTACATGACAAAGGGGTCAAGGACGTACAGCCAAGTAGTCGTTTTGAAGAATTGAGACATGGTCAAGTGTCCACCACGAAACAACCCTGTAGTCATTCTTTTGTTTTCTACATGGTGACCTCTCCGATAATGATATACCATAAAGGCGTTATTACATGGTTACATGTTTTAAGCAAGCTAACCATGTAGTAGTACTACCTGGTTAGCCTTCGTCCAACAGTCCATCATGGTCACAATCGAAAAAATGACTGCAGGGTCCAACGCTGTTCAACTTTGCACCATAGTCACAATTACCATTTGACTACCTGGTCTCTCATTGAACCTACCATAACCGTGTAGTCATTGGACAGTATGAGTACACGGTCATTGAAGTATACGCACAGAACCCAGTAGAATTTTAGTTGCCCATTGTCAGTATTTCTTGCCGAAGCCGCTAGGGCATGATACAATAAAACAAAAACTGGAGGCGTCCCTCATGATCATAACAGTAACTCTTAACCCGGCCATCGATAAAACGGTGACCATTCCCAATTTTAAAACCGGTGAGGTCAACCGTATCGAGACTCTGCGCTCCGATGTGGGCGGCAAGGGTATTAATGTGTCTAAATGTTTGAAGGAGCTGGGCTGTGGGAGCACAGCGGCGGCCTTCTGGGGCGGCGATACCGGTCGCAGCGGTGAGGCTCAGCTGCAGCAAAGCGGAGTAGAGTCATTACCCGTGTTCATCGAAGGAACGACTCGTACCAATATGAAGATCATCGATCCGGAGCAGAGCAAGAATACCGATATCAATGAACCCGGTCCGCAGATCAAACCGGAGGAACTGGAGCAGCTGATGCAAAAGCTAGATGAAAAGCTGACCCAAGGTGATATTCTGGTGCTGGCGGGCAGCATTCCGACGGGCATCGGAAGTAATATTTATCAGGAACTGACCACTCGTTATAAGGAGAAGGGCGTAAAAATATTTGTAGATGCCGATGGCATCAGCTTTGCAAAAGCATTAGAAGCAGTACCCTATCTGATCAAGCCCAACATCGATGAGCTCAGTCGTTTTGCCGGTGAAAAGATCACCGACATCCGCGGCATTTTGAAAACAATCAAACCATTGCTTCAGAGCGGCGTTCAGAAAATTGTGGTATCCATGGGCGGCCAAGGGGCGGTATTCATTCAAAAGGGCCGTATCTTCATTGCTTCGGGCATCCAAGTACCGGTGCACAGCACGGTGGGTGCCGGCGATTCCATGGTGGCGGCACTGGCCTACGGAGAAGAAAAGGGCCTCACCGAGACTCAAACCTATAAGTTAGCCATGGCTATGGGCGCAGCCAGTGTAATGTGCAGCGGAACCCAGGCTCCCAAGGCAAGCAGCGTGGAAAGTCTGTATCATATGGTCAACATGATCGAATTATAAACAATACGAAAGACAAGCGGAAAAGAATCCAGGATTCTTCGAAAAAGTGATTACATGCAATTCTAACAGAAAAAGGAGCCTGAAAAACATGAATTGGCAAAAAGAACTCAGACTCAGCGGCATGATCCACAAACCGCTGCCCCTACATACAGAACGATCATTGGAGGCCGAAACTGCAAATAAAGAAATTCTGAAAAGCCGATCCTTAGCGGAGGTAGCCACCTGGAAAGCCGGAAGTGAAGGCGGCATTGAGCCATGCCCGGAAAAAGCACCCAATGGGGAAGAAGCGATCAGTATGTTTGGAAAGGCTAAACTGGATCGCCGTCCGGGCGGTCAGCTGGAGGAAGGAGACTGCGGTAACTACGGTCCCATCGAAGCCAGCATGGAGATCCCCGGAGAAAACTGGGAGGCTTACAATCGAATCTCGTTTTTCATCCGCTGCCGCACCAAGGGCATGCGCAAAGTCAACGTGCGAGTGGTATTTCGCAACGACGGTAAGGAAAAGTTGCCGGACATCTACGGCCGCGATGGCGTACATGTAGTAAATCTAGAAAACAACGGCTGGACACCGGTGCAGATCGAAATGCCTGCCCTTCCCAGGGACAAAGTGACCGGCTTTTACATTCAGGCCAACCGCAGCGGCTGCGAAACGCCTGCAGACTTGGGCAATGAACTGGTACTGGACATCAGTGTTCCCAGTCTGGAACAGGTGCCACGGGCAGAGCGTGCCATTGGCTGGGACCTGGACGATGACGAAATAGCGATCTGCTTCAGCGGTTACCGCTGCGCGGGGCGCAAAATTGCTGTGGCAAAAGCACGGACGGATCGAGCTTTTACAGTGATCGATGCGCAGGGTAACGTACATCACAAGGGTGAAGGCAAAGTGGAGCCGCAGTTCCCGGGATTGATGCAGCTGGATTTTTCCGCTGTGACGGTGCCCGGCGAGTACCGGGTGCAGGTGGGCGAGGCAATCAGCCCGGCTTTTCCGGTAGGCGAAGATATTTGGGAACCTTCCCTGTGGAAGACCATCAACTTTATTTTTTGTGAACGCTGTGGATATCCGGTGCCCGGCGTGCACATGAGCTGTCATCGGGATATTTGTGCCCATCATAAGGGTGTGAGCTGGCTGATGAATGGCGGCTGGCACGATGCAGGCGATGTTTCCCAGCAGCTGGTGCAGACGGCAGAGGTGACTCAGGCGCTGCTGGAGATGGCGGCGGCATTGGAGCCGGAGAGTGAGCTGCGGGTGCGACTACTGGAAGAGGCGCAGTGGGGCTTGGATTATGTATTAAAGAGTCGATATGGCGATGGCTACAGAGCCACCAGTGTGGGCATGAGTATGTGGACCGATGGTTTTATGGGAACGAAAGATGATATCACCATGCGTCTGCATAATAATGCACTGGAAAATTATATGTGCAGCTGGGTGGAGGCCTATGCGGCGCAGGTGCTGAGATCGGAGGAGCCGTCCTTTGCGAACACGCTGCTGAATTGTGCCAAGGCGGATTATGCCTTTGCCAAAGAGCGCTTTGCTCAAACCGGCTTTGATGAACGGCCGCCGATCTATTGGGAACATACCTGGATGACGGCGGAGAGCTTGTTCATGGCTACCATTAGCTTGGCAGCTTCAGAACTGTATGCGGCCACCGGAGAGACGGACTACGCGGCAGAAGCTGACAAGGCTATGGAATATGTGCTGGCCTGCCAGGAGACAGGAGACTGCGGAAAAGGCTTTGAGCAGGGTGGTTTCTTCTGGAGAAGTAC